>NZ_JBZAYE010000389.1:0-7140 GCF_058244205.1 Variovorax sp. 20P10.2.4 | reverse complement strand
CGAATCGGCCGAGGCACGCTACGGCGCGCCGCAGCTCACGATCCACCGCGCCGACCTGCTGGCCGCGCTGGCCCAGATGTTCCCGGCCGAGCGCGTGGCATTGGCCAGGCGCGCCGAGCGCATCGCGGCCGACGAGGGCGGCGTGACGATCTCCTTCACCGACGGCAGCGAGGCCCGCGTGGGCGCGCTGATCGGCGCCGACGGCATCCACTCCTGCGTGCGCAACGCGATGTTCGGCGCCGAGAGCCCGCGCTTCACCGGCATCGTGGCCTATCGCGCCGTGGTGCCGGCCGAACGCGTGGCCGGCCTGCCGAACCTCGGCGCCTTCACCAAGTGGTGGGGGCCGAATCCGCAGAGCCAGATCGTCACCTTCCCGCTCAACCGCGGCAAGGACATCTTCATCTTCGCGACCACGCCGCAGGACAGCTGGCAGCTCGAGTCCTGGACCGCGCCCGGCGACGTGGACGAGCTGCGCGCGCAGTACACGGCCTACCACCCCGAGGCGCGCGCGCTGCTCGACGCCTGCGACACGGTGCTCAAGACCGCGCTCTACGAACGCGACCCGATGCCCGCCTGGGCGCGCGGCCGCATGGCGCTGATCGGCGATGCCGCGCACCCGATGCTGCCGTTCATGGCGCAGGGCGCGGGCATGGCGATCGAGGATGCGGTGGTGCTCGCGCGCCATCTCGAGGGCGTGGCGATGGACGGCATCGCCGCCGCGCTGGCCGACTTCGAGACCGCCCGCATCGAGCGCGCGAGCCAGGTGCAGCTCGGCTCGCGCGGCAACAACTGGCTGCGCGAGGGCGGCAACGCCGACTGGGTCTATGGCTACGACGCCTGGACCGCGCCGCTGGCCACGCCCGCGATGGCCGCGACTGCCGCGACCGTTTGAAGAATTCCACCTCACCCACGGAGGACCCCATGCCACAAGACCGCTACCTGCAACCGCACCAGGCGCGCCAGCGCCCGGCCACCACCTACGAAGACCTGCTGGGCGACGTGATCGAGCGCGCCTTCGCCGACGGCATCCACGACCTGCCGGGCCTGGTGCAGCGGCTCAACGACAGCGGCCTGGCCACGCCCGGCGGCCTGGCCTGGACCGAGGCGCTGTACCGCAAGGAAATGGCCACGCTGGCCGGCTGAGGAGACACCCATGAGCATCGCCATCCAACCCGTTCCCACCGACCCGGTCGACCACCTGCTCGAGATCGGCCTCAAGGACCTCTGGTATCCGATCTGCCCCTCGCACTTCATCAAGGAGAACCCCGTCTCGCTACGCCGCCTGGGCCGCAAGCTCGCGCTGTGGCGCGACGGTGAGGGCGTGCTGCATGCGCTCGAGGATCGCTGCCCGCACCGCGGCGCGCCGCTGTCGCAGGGCGTGGTGCTCGGCGACCGGCTCTCCTGCCCGTACCACGGCGTGGAAGTGCGGCACGACGGCGTGGTCACGCGCGTGCCCGGCAGCCCGGGCTGCAAGCTCGAGGGCTCGAAGGCCACGCGCCACTTCCACGTGCAGGAGCGCGCGGGGGCCGTGTTCCTCTACAACTCGAAGGAGCCGGTCGATACGCCGCCGCCGCCGCTGGTGCTGCCCGAGCAGCTGACCGACGACGCCGAGTATTCGAGCTTCCTCTGCTACACCGAGTGGAAGGGCGACTACCGTTACGTGCTCGACAACGTGATGGACCCGATGCACGGCACCTACCTGCACAAGCAGTCGCACTCGATGGCCGAGGGCGACTCGAGCGCCAAGTTCGGCATCCGGCCGACCGACATCGGCTTCGTGTTCGAGAAGGAAGGCCAGCGCAACGTCAACTTCGACTGGACCGAGTGGGCCGACACCGGCATCCACTGGATGCGGCTGGAGATCCCGTACCCGAAGACCGGCGGCCCGGGCGGCAACTTCATCATCGTCGGTGCCTTCGCGCCGATCGTGAAGGGCATGACGGCCACCTTCTTCTGGCGCGTGCGCAAGCTGGCGCCGGGCTGGCAGCGCGACACCTGGCGCTTCCTCTACCGCAACCGGCTCGAGGCGCGCCACTGGCACGTGCTCGAGCAGGACCGCGTGATGCTCGAGGAGATGGAGGCCGACGCCAACCAGCACGAGAACCTCTACCAGCACGACCTGGGCATCGTGCGGCTGCGCCGCCACATGCGCAACCTGGCGGTGGCGCAGCTCGCGCAAGCGGCCGAGCCCGCCGCGGCGGTCGCGGCCTGAGCGGGGAAGCCATCGCCATGTCTTCTCCCACGCTGAACGCCCTCGTGCACACGATGCGCTACGAGGCCGACGGCATCGTGAGCGTCGAGTTCCGGCCGGCCACGCCCGCGGTGGAGTTTCCCGCCTTCGAGGCCGGCTCACACATCGACCTGCACCTGCCCAACGGCCTGGTGCGCAGCTACTCGCTGTGCAACCCGGCCAGCGACCGCCAGCGCTACGTGGTGGGCGTGCTCAACGACCGCAAGAGCCGCGGCGGCTCGCGCTATGTGCACCAGCAATTGCGCGTGGGCATGACCCTGCCGATCTCGGCGCCGCGCAACAACTTCGCGCTCGAGGAGGACGCTCGGCGCTCGGTGCTGGTGGCCGGCGGCATCGGCGTCACGCCGATCTGGTGCATGCTGCAGCGGCTCGCGTCGCTCGGGCGGCCGGTCGAACTGGTCTATTGCGCGCGCAGCCGCAAGGAAGCCGCCTTCGTCGAGGCCATCGAGGCGCTGGCGCGCGAGAAGGCGATCGAACTCAGTTGGCACTTCGACGACGAGCAGGGCGCGCCGCCCGATCTCGCGAAGCTGCTGGCCGGGCGCGGCGACTACAGCCATTACTACTGCTGCGGGCCGACGCCGATGCTCGATGCCTTCGAACGCAGCTGCGAGCAGCTCGCCTGTGCCAACGTGCACATCGAGCGCTTCGCCGCCGTGCAGGTGGAGGCACCGGCCGCGACGCAGGGCTGCGTGGTGGCCTGCGCGAAGAGCGGGCGCGAGATCGAGGTGCCCGCGGGCAAGTCGATCCTCGACAGCCTGATCGATGCCGGCCTCGACCCCGACCACAGCTGCAAGGAAGGCGTCTGCGGTGCCTGCGAGACGGCCGTGCTCGAAGGCGAGATCGACCACCACGACGGCATCCTCACCAAGGCCGAACGCGCGGCCAACAAGACCATGATGATCTGCGTGTCGCGCTGCAAGGGCGCGCGCCTGGTACTGGACATCTGATCCCCCGAAGGCCCCAGGCCGAAAGAAGAACCACCCGAGACATTCCATGAAAAAGTACTTGCTCACGCTGGTTTCGATCAGCGCGGCTGGCGGAGCGCTGGCCCAATCCTCCCTCACGATCTTCGGCGTGGTCGACGCCGCCGTCACCTACACGCGCGGCAGCGGGCCCGGCGCGGGCAGCAAGACGCAGCTCACGAACAGCGGCAACATGTTCAGCCGGCTCGGATTCCGCGGCACCGAGGACCTCGGCGGCGGGCTGTCGGCGGGCTTCTGGCTCGAGATGGGGCTGCAGAACGACAGCGCGCTGGGCTTTCCCTCGAACTCGAACAACCAGGCCAGCGGCAACGGCACGCCGGGTGTGCTGAGCTTCAACCGCCGCGCCACCGTGAGCCTCGCCGGACCCTTCGGCGAGATCCGCCTGGGCCGCGACTACGTGCCGGCGTTCTGGAACACCGCGATCTACGACCCCTTCGGCACCGGCGGCGGCATCGGCGCCAACCAGCTCTACTTCTCGGGGCTGGGCGGCCTGACGGCGCCGACCGGCACGCGTGCCTCCAACAGCGTGGGCTACCTGCTGCCGGGCGGCCTCGGCGGCTTCTATGGCCAGGTGATGTACGCGATGGGCGAGAACGAATCGACCTCGGTGCTGCCGGGCACGCTGGTGTCGAACAAGCGCGACGGCAACCACGCCGGCCTGCGCGTGGGCTATGCCGACGGCGGCTTCAACATCGCGCTGGCGACCGGCAAGACGCGCTACGCGAGCGGCGACCTGCGCGTGACCAACCTCGGCGCCTCCTACACCTTCGGCCCGTCGCTGATGAACCTCAAGCTCACGGGCGAGCTCTACGGCGAATCGAAGGGCAGCACCGATGCCAAGGGCGCGCTGATCGGCTTCCACCTGCCGATCGGGCCCGGCGAGATCAAGGGCTCGTATGCGCGCTACCGGCTCGAGCCCTTCGGCGCGCTGCGCAACCCCACCTCGTCGAAGCTCGCGCTGGGCTACGTGCACAACCTGTCGAAGCGCACCGCGCTCTACGCCACGGTGGCGCGCATCAGCAACAGCAACGGCGCGGCCGCGGCCCTCACGGGCGCGATCACGGCGCCGAACCGGTCCTCGAGCGGCACCGAGTTCGGCATGCGCCACATGTTCTGAGAGGGCGAACGCGCCCGGAAAGTGCTATGCGAAGCCAGAGCAAGAACCTCCGCTGGTACGGCGTGATCACGCTGTTCCTGATCGTCGCGATCTCCTACGTGGACCGCATCAACATCGCGGTGCTGATCACCGACGCCGACTTCCTGCGCCACGTGGGCATCGCGCCGGACGACCGGGTGCGCCAGGGCTTCCTGGCGACGGCCTTCATGCTGGGCTACGGCATCTCGGCCTTCGTGCTCACGCCGTTCTGCTCGGCGCTGTTCGGCGTGCGGCGCAGCCTGGTCTTCGGACTGGTGCTCTGGGGCGTGGTGACCTGGGCCTCGCCGCTGTTCCACAGCTACGGGCTGCTGCTGGCCTCGCGCGTGCTGCTGGGCGTGTCGGAAGGGCCGCTGTTCTCGCTGGCCTCGTCGTACATCAAGGCGCATTTCCGCGGCGACGAGAACGGCAAGCCCAACGCCATCGTCAACATGGGCACCGGGCTCGGGCTGGCGCTGGGCTTTCCGCTCGTGGGCTGGCTGCTCGCGCAGTACGCCTGGGACACCTCGTTCCACGTGCTGGGCGTGCTCAACATCGTGCTGGGCATTCCGCTGGTGCTGGCCTTCGTGCGCATGCCGACGGGGCAGGGCGATGCGATCGCTCCGAAGTCCTTCGGCGACGCGATGGCGCGCGTGGGCGGCATCGTGAAGGGCGCGCTGCAGACGCGCCACCTGTTCCTGATCACGCTGCTGACCTCGGCCGCGCTGGCCTACCTCTGGGGCAGCAGCAACTGGCTGCCGACCTACCTGCGCGAGGCGCGCGGCTTCTCCCTGCGCGAGATGGGCTGGCTGGCCTCGCTGCCGCAGTACGCGACCGTGCTCGCGGTGTTCGTGGGCGGCGTGCTGGTCGACCGGTTGGGCCGCGCGCGCGTGCCCTTCATCTTCATGGGCGCCAGCGCGGGCGTGGCGCTGTCGGTGCTGCTGGCGATCAGCGCGCACGATCCCTACGTGGCGGCCTGCTGCCTGGTGGCGGCGAACTTCTTCTGGGGCCTGCAGAGCCCGGCGATCCCGAGCACGGTGCAGCACTGCGCGCGGCCCGAGCACACGGCCAGCGCCTTCGGCGTGACCAACGGCGTGGGCAGCCTGGTGGCCGGCTTCATGCCGGTGCTGATGGGCGGGGTGATCGGCGCGCTCTCGTCGGCCGGCGCGGCGGGCCATGGCGCGGGCAGCGGATCGGCGGCGGGTTTCTTCGCGGGCTTCGCGCTGCTGATTGGCACCCAGGTGGTGGTGTTCGGCTGCGGGCTGGCGCTGTGGCGGCGCGACCGGGCGCCGGCAGTGGCCGGCCGCGCCGAAGCCGTGTCCCGGGCGTCCTAGCCCGGACCGGGATCAGGGCGCGACGCTCGCGCCTTCGATGCCGTGGCGCTGCAGCGCCTCGGCCACGAAGCCGCTGGCCTTCATCTCCTCGACGAAGGCCGCGAGCAGCGCCTGGGCCTCGGCGCCGCGGCTGGCCGGCGTGCCCATGGCCTGCTGGATCACCATGAAGCGGCCCGGCAGCAGGCGCACGCCCGAGGAGCGCTGCGCCTCGGTCTCGAGCAACTGGCGGATGCCGGCCGCCACGTCGACCTGGCCCGCGCGCAGCGCCGAGAGCACGGCCTGCGCGCCCTGCACGCGCACCAGCTCGGCCTGGTGGATCTCGCGCGTGAGGAACAGGTCGTAGGCGCTGCCCGCGCCGACCGCGATGCGGTGGCCGGGCGTGTCGACCTCGGCGTTGTCCTGCAGCTCGGAGCCGTCGCGCACCAGGTAGCTGCCCTCGATCAGCACATAGGGCGCGGTGAAGCGCAGGCCCTCGCTGCGCGCCGGGTCGATCGCGAAGAAGCCGATGTCGGCGCGCTCGGCCCGGACCGCGTCGACCGAGGCCGCGGCCTTGTCGAACACCACCAGCTCGACGCCCACGCCGAGGCGGCGCGCGAACTCGTGGGCCAGGTCGATCGACACGCCGACCGGCTGGTAGCTCACCGGGTGCTTGTTGGCGAGGATCGGGTTGCCGAGGTTGATCGAGGCGCGCAGCGTGCCGCTGGGCGCGAAGGCGGTGACGAGGGCGGGGGAGATCTGGGTCATGGCAGTCCGTCGGAGGGAGGCGCGCGAGCGGCCGGCGCGGCCCTGGAGTTTACGGGCGCGGCGCCGGGCCCGCCGGTCGCCCGCCGTCCGGCGCGCCCGGGCGGCCGAAATTCCTACTTGGGCTGAAGGTTCTCGCTCACCGGATATTCAGCCCTATCGCGTAGGCTCGCTGCATCCGAAAAAAAATACCGAGGCTGTCGCCCATCGTGCCGATCTCCACCTTTCTCGTCGAAGACAACCCCCTCATCCGCCACAACCTCATCGCCGCCATGGAGGACGAAGCCGACATCCTGCTGGTGGGCACGGCCGCCACCGAGGCCGAGGCCATCGAGCGGCTCGACGCCTGCGATCCGCCCTGGGAACTGCTGGTGGTCGACCTGTTCCTCGAGGAAGGCTCGGGCCTCGGGATCGTCAAGCGCTACCGCGAGCGCCGCGCCGGCCAGCGCGTGGTGGTGCTGACCAACTACGGCACCGACGACATCGCGGGCTGGGCGCGCGAACTCGGCGCCGACGCGGTGTTCGACAAGTCGGCCGGGCTCGACGACTTCTTCTCCTTCTGCGCCGGACTCGGGGCCGAGGCCCCGGGCGCGCGCTGATGGCGGCGCCCGGACCGGCCGCCTCCGCCGCGCTGCAGCCGCTGCGCGAGGCCACGCGCGAACTGCACCATGCGCTCGACAGCCGGCTGCGCATCGGCGG
>NZ_JBZAYE010000388.1:0-7151 GCF_058244205.1 Variovorax sp. 20P10.2.4 | reverse complement strand
GATGCCACCGGCGCCGCGCTGCCGACCGTGACCGTGAACGCCGCCGCCGAGCGCGAGACCGGCCTCGGCCCGGTGCCGGGCTATGTCGCGCGGCGCAGCCAGACCGCGACCAAGACCGACACGCCGATCGTCGAGGTGCCGCAGTCGCTGTCCGTCATCGGACGCGAGGAACTCGAGGCCCGCGGCGTGCAGACCATCATGGAAGCCG
Organism: Variovorax sp. 20P10.2.4; assembly: GCF_058244205.1. Lineage (NCBI taxonomy): Bacteria > Pseudomonadati > Pseudomonadota > Betaproteobacteria > Burkholderiales > Comamonadaceae > Variovorax > Variovorax sp. 20P10.2.4. Next base: position 6,943 of record NZ_JBZAYE010000388.1, on the reverse strand, counting down.
TGCGCTACGCGCCGGGCGTGGTGGCCGGCAACTGGGGCTACGACGCCCGCGGCATCGACTGGCTGCTGCTGCGCGGCTTCGATGCCACGGCCGGCAACGCCATGTACCGCGACGGCATGCTGCTGCCCGCCTACTCGCTGACCGAGCCCTACGGCCTCGAGCGCGTCGAGGTCCTGCGCGGCCCCTCGTCGGTGATGTTCGGCCTGGGCGACGCCGGCGGCATCATCAACCGCGTCAGCAAGATGCCCGGTACCACGACCACGCGCGAGATCGAGGTCCAGTACGGCAGCTTCCAGCGCAAGCAGCTCGCGGTCGACCTCGGCGGCGCCCTGAGCGACACGCTGAGCTACCGGCTGGTGGGCGTCGAGCTCGACAGCAACAGCCAGCAGCGCTATCCCAACGGCGCGCCCGCCGAGGTCAAGCGCAGCTACCTCGCACCCTCGCTGCGCTGGCAGCCCTCGGCCGCCACCTCGTTCACGCTGCTCGGCGAGTTCCTGAAGAGCAACGCCAGCGACGACACCTTCAACGTGACCGACGCACGCGGCCGCGACACCGGCCTGATCCAGGGCGAGCCGAACTACAGCCGCATCAAGCAGCAGCAATCCTCGCTCGGCTACCTGTTCGAACACCATCTCGACGACAACTGGACGGTGCGCCAGAACATGCGCTACTTCGGCTTCGACACCGACAAGCACCACGTGGTGGTGAACCTCGCGCCCGATGGCTACACGCTGCGGCGCACGGCCCGCTTCGCCCCCGAGTGGGTCAACCAGTGGACCGCCGACACGCAGCTGCAGGGCCGCGTGCGCACCGGCGATGTCGAGCACACGCTGCTGTTCGGCGTCGACTGGTCGCGTGTGCGGTACACGGCCAAGCAGTTCTCGGGACCGGCCCCCAGCCTCGACCTGCGCTTCCCGGTCAACGGCCTGCCGATCGCCGAGCCCGTGCAGCCCGACAGCAACTTCACCCAGACCACCGAGCAGCTCGGCGTCTACGCGCAGGACCAGGTCAAGTTCGGCCCGCACTGGCTGCTCACGCTCGGCGGCCGGCAGGACCACGTGAAGTCCACCACCTTCGACCGTCTGAAGAGCGGCCGCACGACCCAGACCGACGACCGGTTCAGCGGCCGTGCCGCGCTGAGCTACCTGGTCGGCAACGGCTGGGCGCCCTACCTCAGCTATTCGGAATCCTTCATGCCGACCAGCGGCGTCGACCTGAACAACGAACCCTTCCGCCCGAGCCGCGGCAAGCAGGTGGAGGCCGGCCTCAAGTTCCAGCCCGAGGGCGCGCGCTCGCTGTTCACCGCGGCCCTGTTCGACGTGCGCAAGTCCAACGTCGTGACCTACGACCAGAACACCTTCGAGGCCCGCCAGATCGGCCGCATCCGCTCGCGCGGCCTCGAGCTCGAGGCCAAGGCCGAGCTGGCGCGCGACCTGAACCTCACGGCCTCCTACACCTGGCTCGACACCAAGGTGCGCGAGAGCGCCAACGCCACCGAGCGCGGCAAGACGCCGATCCAGGTGCCACGGAACACGGCCTCGCTGTGGCTCGACTACACGCTGGGCAACGGCTTCGGTTTCGGCGGCGGCCTGCGCTACATCGGCAAGCGCTGGAACGACGTGGGCAACACCTCGTCGGAAGGCGGCGTGGCGCTGATCGATGCCACCGTGCACTACAAGCGCGGCCCGTGGCGCTTCGCGCTGAGCGCCACCAACCTCGCCAACCGGCAGTACGCCGCCTCGCGGGCCTACGGCAAGTACTACCCCGGCAGCGACCGCGCGGTGGTCGCGAGCGCGAAGTACCAGTTCTGAACGCCCGAACGCGCGCGGGCGTGCAACTCAGCGCGCCACGCCCAGCAAGCGATCGAGCACCTGCGGCTGCGCGCGCAGCGCGGCCGCGCTGTCGGCATGCACGATGGTCCCGTGGTCGAGCACCACGGCCTCGTCGGAGATCGCGAGGATCGCCTGCGGATGCTGCTCGACCACGATCGCGGCCAGGCCCTCGTCGCGCGTGATGCGGCGGATGGCGCGCAGCAGCTCCTCCACGATGATCGGCGCCAGGCCCTCGAGCGGCTCGTCGAGCAGCAGCAGCTTCGGGTTCAGCACCAGCGCGCGGCCCACGGCCAGCATCTGCTGCTCGCCGCCCGACAGCTGCGTGCCGAGGTTGGTCTTGCGCTCGGCCAGGCGCGGGAACATCTCGTAGACGCGGCGCGGGTTCCACGGCCCGGGCCGCTCCACGGCCGTGAGGTTCTCGTGCACGGTGAGCGACTTGAAGATGTTGCGCTCCTGCGGCACCCAGCCGATACCGGCCGCCGCGCGCTGGTGCGGCGCGAGCCGGTGCAGCGCCTGGCCGCCGAGCGCGATGCTGCCGCCGTGCTGGCGCGTGGCACCCGCCAGGGTGTTGATCAGCGTGGTCTTGCCGGTGCCGTTGCGGCCCAGCAGCGCGAGCGTGCGGCCCTCGCCGAGCGCGAAGGACACGTCGTGCAGCACCACGGCCTCGCCGTAGCCGGCGCTCAGGTTCTCGATGCGCAGCAGTTCAGACATGGGCGGCCTCCGCGGACTGGCCATGGCCGAGGTAGACCTCCTTGACCCGCGGGTCATTGGCGATGGCCTCGGGATCGCCCTCGGTCAGCAGGGTGCCGTTGACCAGCACCGTCATGCGGTCGGCGAAGCTGAACACCAGGTCCATGTCGTGCTCGATCAGCAGCACCGACACGTCGGCCGGCAGCGCGGCCACGGTCTGCAGCAGCTCCTCGCGCTCGCCCGCGGGCACGCCGGCCACGGGTTCGTCGAGCAGCAGCACGCGCGGCTCGCAGGCCAGCGCGATCGCGATCTCGAGCAGCCGGCGCTTGCCGTAGGCCAGGTGCTTCGTCTGCTGGTGCGCCACGTCGGCCAGGTGGAACTGCTCGAGCAACTGCCCCGCGCGCTCGGCCACCGCCTTGGTCGCGCCGAGCGGGCGCCACCATTGCGCGCCGATGCCCTGGTGCTGCGACACGACCAGCGCCAGCGTCTCGAGCGGCGTCATCGAGTCGAACAGCTGGTTGATCTGGAAGGTGCGCACCAGCCCGCGCGCCACGCGCTTGTGCGGCGCGAGGCGCGTGATGTCCTCGCCGAGCAGCGTAATGCGGCCCTCGGAGGGCGTGAGCACGCCCGTGAGCTGGTTGATCAGGGTGGTCTTGCCGGCGCCGTTCGGGCCGATCAGCGCATGGCGCGCGCCACGCTTGAGCTCCATCGAGACGTTGTTGGTGGCGGTGATGCCGCCGAAGCACATCACAAGCCCGTGGGTCGAGAGCACGGTGTCGGTCATGCCGCACCGCCCTTCTTGCCGGCACCGAACCAGGTCCAGGGCTTGAGCAGACGATCGCGGCCCACGAGCACCAGCAACACCAGGATCAGGCCGATCCAGAACATCCAGTACTGCGGCGTCACCGACGACAGCCAGGTCTGCAGCAGCTTGAAGACGATGGCGCCCGCGACGCCGCCGTAGAGCCAGCCCACGCCGCCGATCACCAGCATCAGCAGCACGTCGGCCGAGCGGTCGAAGGCCAGCACGTCGAGCGAGGCGAAGCCGGTGGTCTGCGCGAGCAGCGCGCCCGCGGCACCGGCCACGCCGGCGGCCACGGTGTAGATCACGGCCAGCCGCGACACCACCGGGATGCCGATCGCCATGGCGCGCAGCCGGTTGTCGCGGATCGCCTTGAGCGTGGCGCCGAAGGGCGAATGCACGAGCCGGCGCATGATGAGGAACAGCACCAGCATCACGGCCAGCGAATACCAGGCGGCCGTGCGGCCGTAGAGATCGAACTCGAACAGGCCGAGCACCGGTCCCATCACCACGCCCTGCAGGCCGTCGGCGCCGCCGGTCAGCCAGTCGAGCTTGTTGGCGAGTTCGAGCAGCAAGAGCGCGGTGCCGAGCGTGACCATCAGCCGCGTGAGGTCGCTGCCGCGCAGGATGGTGACGCTGGCCACCAGCCCGAGCAGCGCCGACACGACGATGGCGAACAGCAGGCCCACGGTCGGGTCGGGCATCACCAGCTTGGCGAACAGCGCCGCGGCATAGGCGCCGAAGCCGAAGAAGGCCGCATGGCCCAGCGAGACGATGCCGGTGTAGCCGAGGATCAGGTCGAGCGACATCGCGAACAGCGCGACGATGGCGATCTCGTTGACCAGCAGCGAGTGCGAGGGCGTGATCAGCGGCAGCGCGAAGGCCACGGCCCACACCACGAACTCGACCGGGTGCCAGCGCGCCTTGCGCAGCAGCGGCGACTGGAAATCGGCGGAAGAAGGCGCGGCCATCAGCGGCCTCCCTTGCGCGTGAACAGGCCTTGCGGCCGCCACATCAGGATCAGGATCATCAGCAGGTAGACGGTGAAGGCGCCCATCTTCGGAATGAAGTACTTTCCCGCCACGTCGGCGATGCCCAGCAGCAGCGCGGCCGCGAGCGGCCCGGTGATCGACGAGGTGCCGCCGACCGAGACCACGATCAGGAAATAGATCATGTACTTGAGCGGGAAGGTCGGATCGAGGCCGAGGATCTCGGCGCCGAGCGCGCCGCCCAGACCCGCGAGCCCCGAGCCGACCGCGAAGGTCAGCAGGAACACCACGTTGACGTTGATGCCCAGGCCCGCGGCCACGCGCGGGTCGTCGACCGCGGCGCGCAGCCGGCTGCCGAAGCGGGTCTTCGAGAGGATCAGCTGCAGCACCACGGTGAGCACCGCGCAGACCGCGATGATGAACAGCCGGTAGTGGCCCATGCCCAGCATCAGCGCACCGTCGCCGAGCTCGGTGCGCCCGCGCAGCCACTCGGGCAGCTGCACGTTCTGCTGCGAGGAGCCCACGAAGTAGTCGATGGCCGCCACCGCCATGAAGGCCAGCCCGATCGAGAACAGCACCTGGTCGAGGTGCGGCTTGCCGTACATGGGCCGGTAGAGCGTGCGCTCGAGCAGCGCGCCGGCCAGCGCCACGACCACGAAGGCCAGCGGCAGGCACAGCATGAACGGCACGCCGAACTTCTGCATCGCGAACACGGTGAGATAACCGCCCGCCATCGCGAAGGCGCCATGCGCGAGGTTGATGAAGTTCATCAGCCCCAGCGTCACGGCCAGCCCCACGGCGAGCACGAACAGCAGCATGCCGTAGGCGATGCCGTCGAAAAGAATGGTGAGCATGCAGCTTCTGTGGGATGCGGTCTCGAACGCGGACAGCCGAACGCAGAAGTCGCGAAGGTCACGCAGAAGTCGCAGAAGGAATCAACAAGGATTCTTCCGCGACTTCTGCGTGATTCTGGTTTTCCTTCCGCGTTCGGCCGTCCGAACCCGCATTGCTATTACTTGGCTTTACCCGGGTCCTTCACGCCCTTGATCACGTCGAACTCCACGTTGTAGAGCTGCCCGTCCTTCTTCTCGACCTTGCGCAGGTACACGTCCTGCACCACGTCGCGGGTCTGGGCGTCGATCAGCACCTGGCCGCGCGGGCTCTCGAAGACCTGGCCCTTCATGCCGGCCAGCAGCGCCTCGCCGCCGCCCTGGCCCTTGCTGGTCTTGAGCGCCTCGTAGATCACGCGCATGCCGTCGTAGCCGCCCACGGCCATGAAGTTGGGGCGCAGCTTGGGGTTGGCCTTCTCGAAGGCCTCGACGAACTTCTTGTTCGCGGCCGAGGGATGGGCGGCCGAGTAGTGGTGCGAGGTGACCACGCCGAGCGCGCCGTCGCCCATGTCGTTGAGCTGGTCGTCGTCGGTCACGTCGCCGGTGGCGATCAGCTTGATGCCGGCCTTGTCCATGCCGCGCTCGAGGAACTGCTTCATCACGGCCGCGCCCGCGCCCGAGGGCACGAAGACGAACAGCGCGTCGGGCTTGGCGTCGCGCACCTTCTGCAGGAAGGGGGCGAAGTCGGGATTGCGCAGCGGCACGCGCAGCTTGTCGATCACCTTGCCGCCGTTGAGCGAGAAGCGCTCGCTGAAGAACTTCTCGGCGTCGTTGCCGGGACCGTAGTCGCTGACCAGCGTGACCACCGTCTTGATGCCGTTCTTCGGCGCCCAGTCGCCCATCGGCACCGACACCTGCGGCAGCGTGAAGCCGCTGCGCACGATGAAAGGCGAGGCCTCGGTGATGCTCGAGGTGGCCGCGGCCATCACGACCTGCGGCGTCTTCGACTGGGTGGCGATCGGTGCCACCGCGAGCGCCAGCGGCGTCAGGCCGAAGCCCGCGAGCACGTTGACCTTGTCGTTCACCACCAGCTCCTGCGCCAGGCGCTTGGTGACGTCGGGCAGCCCGGTGTCGTCCTTGACGATCAGCTCGATCTTCTTGCCGGCCACGGTGTCGCCGTTCTGCGCCATGTACAGGCGCGCGGCGGCCTCGATCTGGCGGCCGGTCGACGCCGACTGGCCGGTCATCGGCAGGATAAGGCCGATCTTGAACTTGTTGTCCTGGGCCTGGACGGCCGTCACGGACAGCGCGCCGGAAAGCGCGAGCGCGGCGAGGCTCGCGGACTGGATGAGTTGACGCCTTTGCATGAGTTCTCCTTTGGGGGCGACGAGCGGAATCGGCCTATTCTTCAACACTTTGCAACATTCCTTGTCGCGGACCTTCACCTAGGCGCGGGCCCGCGCGGCGCTTTGTTGCGCGATAGACAAATGAACTGCGCGATGATCGCGCAACGGGGTGGATCGGTGCCGGTCAGGCGTCCGCGCGGTACGCGGAATCGAGCGTGAGCGTACCCACCGCGCGTGACACGCAGGCGCAGATGCGGGTGGTGGCCTGCTTCTCGTGCGCGCTGAGGAACACGTCGCGGTGGTCGATCTCGCCGTCCACCGCCAGCACGTCCATCGCGCACAGCCCGCATTCGCCGCGCCGGCAGTCCCACAGGGTCTGCACGCCGGCCGCGTCGAGCGCATCGAGCAGCGAACAGTCGGCCGGCACCGTGATCGCGAGGTCGTGCCGCGGCAC
>NZ_JBZAYE010000387.1:0-7155 GCF_058244205.1 Variovorax sp. 20P10.2.4 | reverse complement strand
GTGCCCACGACCTTGATCGCGGGCGCCAACGACGGCGGCCTGCCCGATGCGATGCGCGAGCTGCAGGCCGAGATTCCCGGCGCCTCTCTGGAGATCGTTCCCGACGCGGGCCACCTGCCGAACATCGACCAGCCCGAGCGCTTCGATGCCGCGCTGCGCGCCCACCTGCGGCGCGCGCGGCAGGCGGCCTGAGCCGCAAGCACCCGCAAACGGTGTTGACTTCGTTGCGGCGGCCCGGTGCGGGTCCTATAACGGACGCATGAAAATCCTCATCGCCGCCGACGGCAGCGCCTTCACCCAGAAGGCCCTCGCCTACCTGATCGCCCATCGCAACATGTTCGTGGATGGCCACGAGCTCGTGGTGGTCCATGTCTGCACCGGCATCTCGGCCAACGTGGCGCGCCACCTCAGCAAGGAGGCGGTCGCCGACTACTACGCCGAGGAAAGCGCCAAGGTGGTCGACCCGGTGAAGCAATACTTCGCCGACAACGGCGTGTCGAACTTCCGCATCGACGCGCGCCACGGCCACGTGGCCGAGGAGATCCTCAAGGCGGCCGCTGCCGCGCAGGCCGAACTGATCGTGCTCGGCACGCATGGCCATGGCCTGTTCGGCCGCGCACTGATGGGCTCGGTGGCGACCAAGGTGGTGGCCGAGACCGACATCTCGGTGCTGCTGGTCCAGCAGTAGGGTCTACTGCACGCGCTGCTGCCGCCACTCGCGCGGCGAGCAGCCGAAGCGCTCCTTGAACGCGCGGCTGAAATGCGCCGCGTCGTTGAAGCCGCGGCCATAGGCGATCTCGGCCACCGGCCGGCCGGCGAGGCGCGGCTCGAGCAGGTCGCGGCTGCAGGCCTCGAGCCGCCGCTCCCAGATGTACTGCGCGGGCGTCAGCGGCTCGCTCTTGAAGACACGGTGGATCTGGCTGGCCGACACGCCGAGCTCGGCCGCGAGGCTGCCCACCGACAGCGCGGGATCGCCGAGCTGTTCCTCGATGCGCCGCTTCACGCGCGCGAGGTGGTAGGCCGTGAGGCTGCTGAGCGAGGGCGCGCTGGCGGCAGGCAGGGTCTGCAGCCCCGCCACCAGGATGTTCTGCACGCCGTTGGCCACCGCCAGCGCCGAGGCCGGCTGCAGCGTCTCGATGTCCTCGCGCAGGGTGCGGATCATGCCCAGCAGCAGGTGGCCCGCGCCCTGGCGGCCCGACACGGTGGTGGCCGTGAGCGCGTGCGTCTCGCGCAGCTCGCTGCGCAGCCGGTCGCCGGGCAGCTTGAGCACGATCTGCTCGAAGCGGTCGTCGAACAGCAGCTGGTAGGGCCGCGTGCTGTCGTAGAGCGCGAAGTCGCCGGCCTCGAGCACCGCGTCGCGCCCGTCCTGGCGCACCACGCCGCGGCCCTGGGCCTGGATGCTCACGAGGAAGTAGTCGTCGCCCGAGCGCGCGATGTGGCCCGAGGTGCGCAGCACCTTCTGCGGGCCCGAGCGCACCACCGACACGTCGAGCCCGGGCAGCGTGTGCTGGCGGATGCTGCCCTCGAAGTCCTCGGACTCGTCGGGCCGCACCGGATCGCAACCGAGCTGCACATAGACATTGCAGATCATGTCGGTCCAGTAGGCCAGCCGCTGCGATCGCGCAACGGCATCGGTGCTGAGCAGCGTGTTCATCGGTGGCATCTCGAAAAACGGGGATCGGCGGGCATGCAACGCAGGAACAAGAACGCCGCAAGTTGCGGTCAAGGCGTTCGCAGGCGGCGAATTTACGCTTCAAGCAACCCGCATGCCACCGCGCAAACCCGCGCCGGAGCGCCGCGGCGAATCCACGTTCTCCACCGAAAGGCCCCGCCATGCCCACCACCGTTCATCCCAAGCTCCGCGTCGCCGCCGTGCAGGCCGCGCCTGTGTTCCTCGACCTCGACGGCACCATCGACAAGACCATCGCCCTGATGGCGCAGGCCGCCGCGCAGGGCGTGAAGCTGATCGCCTTTCCCGAGACCTGGATCCCCGGCTACCCGTGGTGGATCTGGCTCGACTCGCCGGCCTGGGGCATGCAGTTCGTGCAGCGCTACCACGACAACTCGCTGGTGATCGGCTCGGTGGAGTTCGAGCGGCTGCAGGCGGCCGCGCGCCAGCATTCGATCTGGCTCTCGTTCGGCTTCAGCGAGAAGGCCGCGGGCAGCCTCTACATCGCGCAGGCGCTGATCGACGACCAGGGCCAGGTGGCGCAGACGCGCCGCAAGCTCAAGCCCACGCACGTGGAGCGCACCGTGTTCGGCGAAGGCGACGGCGCCGACCTGCACGTGGTGCCCACCGCCATCGGCAACATCGGCTCGCTGTGCTGCTGGGAACACCTGCAGCCGCTGAGCAAGTACGCGATGTACTCGCAGAACGAGCAGATCCACTGCGCCGCCTGGCCGAGCTTCTCGCTCTACCGCGGCGCGGCCAACGCGCTGGGCGCCGAGGTCAACAATGCCGCCAGCCAGGTCTATGCGGTCGAGGGCGGCTGCTTCGTGCTCGCGCCCTGCGCCACGGTGTCGAAGGCGATGAGCGAGCTGATGTGCACCGACGCCGGCAAGCAGCAGATGCTGGGCGTGGGCGGCGGCCATGCGCGCATCTACGGGCCCGACGGCTCGGCCCTGGGCACGCCGCTGCCCGAGACCGAGGAGGGCCTGGTGATCGCCGACATCGACCTCGGGATGATCTCGCTCGCGAAGGCCGCGGCCGATCCGAGCGGCCACTACTCGCGGCCCGACGTCACGCAGCTGCTGCTCAACAAGACGCGCCGCGAGCCCGTGGTGGTGCAGCTCACGCCCGTGCCGGAAGGCAACGCGGCCGAGCCGGTCGAGGCCTGAGCGCGCACGAAGGAGCCGCGCCATGGAATCCGCCATCGACGAGCACCTGAGGTGCCCGCGCACGCGCACCCGCCGCGTGGAAGACGACTACACACCGCCCTACCCCGTCTGGTCGGCCCGCGCCGACCGCGCGGTCACGCAGGTGGTGATGGGCTACTTCGGCGTGCAGTCGCTCGGCGCCGCGCAGCAGGGCCGCGCCTGCGCCGCGCTGATGCGCATCGCGCGCGACTTCGCGCGGCCCGACGGCCCGCTGCACCACGACCTCACGCACTATGTCGATGCCGAGGGCCACGACAACATGATCGCGATCGCCTACTGGACCGACCCGGCGGCCTTCGCGCGCTGGAGTGCAACGCCCGAGGTCGACGGCTGGTGGCAATCGGACGAGCGGCTGCACGAGGGCCTGGGCTATTTCCGCGAGATCGTGTCGCCGCGCGTGCAGCACTTCGAGACCATGTTCAACACGCCCGACCGGCTCGAGGGCATCGGCGTGGCCATGGGCGGCGTGAGCGGCGAGCTGCAGGAGCATGGCTACTGGGGATCGATGCGCGACCGCATCCCGCTGTCGCAGACCGATCCGATGTCGCCCTCGGGCACGCGCGCGGCGATCGGCGCCGCGCCCGCGCCGGGCCGGCGCGTGCGCATCGCGGGCCACGAACACGTCGCGATGATCCGCTCGGGCCAGGAATGGACCGACACCACCGGCCAGGAACGCACGCTCTACCTCGAGGAGATGGAGCCGGTGCTGTGCGAAGGCATGGACTTCCTGCGCGACCAGGGCCTGGCGATCGGCTGCTACAGCAACCGCTACATGCAGCATCTCGATGCGCAGGGCGCGCCGCTGCAGAAGTCCTTCGGCCTGAGCTTCTGGCGCTCGCTGGCCGACATGGAGCGCTGGGCCGAATCGCATCCGACCCACGTGGCGATCTTCGGCAGCTTCATGCGTTACGTGCAGGCGCTGAACTTCCAGCTGCAGCTGCGCGTGTACCACGAGGTGTCGGTGCTCAAGGCCGACGAGCAGCGCTACGAATACATCAACTGCCATGCGCGCACGGGACTGATGAACGGCATGGGTTGAGAGCGCCGCATGACGGATGCCTTAGGATTCGCGCCCCGAACCCTAGGACCCCGATCATGTGGCGCGAATTCGAAAGCCTCGTCGAAAGCTCGATGAAGGAATGGAAGATCCCGGGGCTCGCGCTCGCGGTGATCGAAGATGGCGAGGTCTCGCTGCTGAAGGGCTATGGCGTGCGCGACCTGCGCGGCAACGAGCCCGTGACCGCCGACACGCAGTTCCTGCTGTGCTCGATCACCAAGTCCTTCACCGCAGCCGGACTCGGCCTGCTGGTCGACGAGGGCCGGCTCGCCTGGAGCCGGCCGGTGCGCGAAGTCATTCCGGAGTTCCGGCTGCACGATGCGGTGGCGACCGCGCAGCTCACCGTGCGCGACCTTTTGAGCCACCTCAGCGGCCTGCCGCGCCACGACTGGCTGCACATGCCGGCCGACCTGACGAGCGCGCAGATGCTGCCGCTGCTGCGCCACCTGGTGCCGAGCCGCGAACTGCGCGAGGCCTTCCAGTACTCGAACCTCGGCTACATGGTCGCGGGCATCGTGATCGAGCGCCTCAGCGGACAGGGATGGCAGGACTTCGTGACCGAGCGGCTGCTCAAACCGCTGGGCTTCACGCACTACGGCTTCGGCATCGACGCGCTGGTGGCGGCCGCCGATGCGGCCCGCCCGCACACCATGGTCGAGGGCGATCCCGTGCCGGCGCAGCTGTGGCCGGTGCCGACGGCCGCGGGCGGCGGGCTCAATGCCAGCGCCGCCGATCTCGCGAAGTGGATGCGCTGCCTGCTCGACGAAGGCCGCGTGGGCGACACACCGCTGCTGTCGGCCAAGACGGTGCGCGAGATGGGCATGCCGCGCGCCTGGATGTCGCGCTCCGAACATGCGGAGATCGGCGATTCGCATTACGGCCTGGGCCTGTTCTGCGAGAACTACCGCGGCGACCGCACGCTCGCGCATTCGGGCTCGTGGTTCGGCTGGGCCACGCTGATGACCGTGGTGCCCTCGCGCCGCGCGGGCGTGGCGGTGCTGACCAACCGCGCGCCGGGTGCCGTGCCCTCGATCCTCACCTTCTCGGCGCTCGATCGCATCGCGGGCCGCGAGCCGGTCGACTGGTTCCAGCGGCTGCTCACGAAGCGCCGCGCCGACCTGGTGCAGCAGCGGATCGACGAGAAGGCGCGCACCGACCGGCGCCGCACCGGCACACAGCCCAGCCATGCGCTCGAGGAATATGCGGGCCGCTACGAGCATCCGGCCTACGGCTGCATCGAGATCGCGCACGAGGGCGACCACCTCGCCTGGCACTGGCGCGGCGCCGCCGGCGCGCTCACGCACTGGCACTACGACATGTTCGTCACGCCGGACCGGCCGACGGTGTTCCACCCCGACAACCTCGCGCTGAGCTTTCTCTACGACCGCGCGGGCCGCATCGACCGCATCGCGGTGCCCTTCGAGCCGATGGTGGAGGACATCGTGTTCAGGCGCGCGAAGGACGCGCCCGAGGCCTAGAAAAAAACTAGGCGAACAAGCCCTTGTGCTCGCCGCGCAGCAGCGCCTTCTGCACCTTGCCCATGGTGTTGCGCGGCAGCTCCGGCACGATGAAGCAGCGCTTCGGGATCTTGAAGTTCGCGAGCTTCGCCTTGAGCTCGGCCACGATCGCGTCGCCATCGAGCGTGGCGCCGGGCTTGGCGATGACGATCGCCACGCCGACCTCGCCGAAGTCGGGGTGCGGCACGCCGACCACCGCGCTCTCGGCCACGCCGGCCATCTCGTTGATGTAGCCCTCGATCTCGGCCGGATAGACGTTGTAGCCGCCGCTGATGATCAGGTCCTTGCTGCGCCCGACGATGGTGATGTAGCCGCGGCCGTCGATCTTGCCCACGTCGCCGGTCTTGAAGAAGCCGTCGGCCGTGAACTCCTCCTTGGTCTTCTCGGGCATGCGCCAGTAGCCCGCGAACACGTTGGGACCGCTGACCTCGATGCCGCCGATCTCGTCGGTGGTGCAGTCGCGGCCCTGGTCGTCGCGCACGCGCAGCTGCACGCCCGGCAGCGCGAAACCGACGGTGCCGCCGCGGCGCTCGCCCTGCTCGGGGCGGTAGGGGTTCGAGGTTAGCATGATGGTCTCGCTCATGCCGTAGCGCTCGAGGATGGTGTGGCCGGTGCGCTCGCGCCACTCGTCGAAGGTCTCGATCAAGAGCGGCGCAGAACCCGCGACGAACAGCCGCATGTTGCGCACCGCCTCGCGCGTGAGGCCGGGCTCGGCCAGCAGGCGCACGTAGAGCGTGGGCACGCCCATGAACACGGTGGCCTCGGGCAGCTTCGCGGCGATGCGCTTGGGATCGAACTTCGAGAACCAGAGGATCTTGCTGCCGTTGAGCAGCGCGCCGTGCAGCGCCACGAACAGGCCGTGCACGTGGAAGATCGGCAGCGCGTGGATCAGCACGTCGCCCTCGGTCCAGCCCCAGTAGTCCTTGAGCACTTCGGCATTCGACAGCAGGTTGCCGTGCGTGAGCATCGCGCCCTTGCTGCGTCCGGTGGTGCCGCTGGTGTAGAGGATCGCGGCCAGGTCGTCGGCCGACTTCGTGGCCGGCTTGTGCACGTCGCTGCAACTGGCCGCGACCTCGAGCAGGGTGCCGCTGCGGTCGTCGTCGAGCGTGAACACGTGGCGGGTGCCGGCGGCCGTGGCCAGCGGCGCCACCCAGGCCGCGTTGCGGCTGGTGCAGACCACCACCGCGGGCTCGGCGTTGCCGATGAAGTACTCGATCTCGGCGCTCTGGTAGGCGGTGTTGAGCGGCAGGAACACATAGCCCGCGCGCAGGGTCGCGAGGTACAGCAGCATCGCCTCGACCGACTTCTCGACCTGCACCGCGATGCGCGCGCCCTTCTCGAGCTTCAGCGCATCGAGCAGGTTGGCGATCATCGCGCTCGCGCGGTCGAGGTCGCGCCACGAGTACGCGAGGCCGTTGTCGGTCTCGACCGCGATGGCATCGAGGTCGGCGGGAAAGGCCGCGCGCAGGGCGGCGAACAGGTTGGCGTTGGCGGTCTTCTTCATCGGTCGGACTTCACAGGAGGCGGAAAACGAAAGGCGGGTCAGAAATCGGGCGCGCGCTTGGCGAGGAAGGCGGCGATGCCTTCGCGGTGCTCGGCCGAGTCGGCGTAGTCGTAGGCGGTGGCGACCAGCGCGGCGACCGGCTCCACCTCGGGCGGCGCGGTGTTGGCGCCGGTCACGGCATGGTGCAGCACGGCGAAGGT
>NZ_JBZAYE010000386.1:0-7156 GCF_058244205.1 Variovorax sp. 20P10.2.4 | reverse complement strand
GCGAGCAGCACGATGCCCAGGCCGCCGACGGTGGCCAGGCCCATGTCGAGCCGGCCGATGCCGCGCAGCACCATCTGGCCCAGGCCGCCCACGGCGATCATCGAGGCGATCACCACCATCGACAGCGACAGCATCAGCGCCTGGTTGATGCCGGCCATGATCGAGGGCATGGCCAGCGGCAGCTTCACCTTCACCAGCATCTGCCAGGGCGAGGCGCCATAGGCGCGCGCGGCCTCGATCAGGTCGGGCCGCACCTGGCGCAGGCCGAGGTTGGTCAGGCGCACCAGCGGCGCCAGCGCGAACACGATGGTCACGATCACGCCCGGGACGTTTCCGATGCCGAACAGCATCACCACCGGCACCAGGTAGACGAAGGCCGGCGTGGTCTGCATCGCGTCAAGCACCGGGCGCATCACGCGCTGGGCCCGGTCGCTGCTGGCCAGCAGCACGCCCAGCGGCAGGCCGATGACCATGCAGAAGACCAGCGAGGTCAGCACCAGCGACAGCGTGACCATGGCCTCGGGCCAGATGCCCAGCATCGCCACCAGCAGCAGCGCGACGGTGCTGCCGATGGCCAGCGCGCGGCCCGCGAACTGCCAGGCCAGGAGACCGATCAGCGCGATCATCGCGAGCGTCGGCAACCCGGTCAGCAGGCTTTGCACCGAGTTCAGGGTGCTGTCGATCGGCAGCCGCACGGTCTGGAAGAAGGGGCGGAAATGCTCGACCACCCAGCCCAGGCCCTGGTTGATCCAGGACTCGACCGGCAGCGAGCCGTCCCAGAGGCGGTGCAGTTGGAAGCCGGCGGCATCGGCCTGGCCGGCGAGCTGGTGCGCGGCGTCTTGCGGCACGGGCGCGTCGAGCCAGGCGCTGGTGGCCGCGGGATCGGGCGCGGCCGACAGGGCCTCCCAGGGGTCGAGCGCGACGGGCGCCGGCGCGGGCTGTTGCGCCAGCGCGGCGGCGGCATCGTTGGCGGTGGCGAGGTCGGAGGGCAGGGTGGTGTCGTTCATCTTCTCGGCGGTTCCTTCGAAATCGGGTTCAGGCCAGGACATGGGCAGGGGTGGCGCTCGCGGCGGGCGCGGGCGGCAGCGCGGGATCGATCGGCGGCGTGTCGCGATCGAGGAACTTCAGCAGCGTGGTCTTGCTGATCGCGCCGCAGAAGCGGCCGTCGGCCGCCACCACCGGCACCGCGCAGGGCGCCTGGCCCACCTGGCCGATCAGTCCGGCCACGGGCGCGTCGGCCTCGATCGTGCCGAGGTCGGCGAGGAACGCATGGCGCAGGCCCAGCGGTCCCGAATGGCCGTCGAGCGCGGCGCGCAGCGTGTCGGCGGAGACCGTGCCGAGGTAGCGCCGGTCGGGGCTGGTCACGTAGGCGAAGTCGCGGTCCTGGTCTTCCAGCAGCTTGAGCGCCGCGCGGGCGCCGCGCTCGGGGTGTTCGCAGACCACGGTCAGCGGCTTGCGCGCGATGTCGGCGGCCTTGAACACGGCCGCCGCGTCCACGCCGCGCACGAAGCTGCGCACGTAGTCGTTGGCCGGGCAGCGCAGGATCTCGTCCGGCGTGCCGACCTGGATCACCTGGCCGTCCTTCATGATCGCGATGCGGTCGCCGATGCGCATCGCTTCGTCGAGGTCGTGCGAGATGAAGACGATGGTGCGGCGCTGCTGCTGTTGCAGCCGCAGCAACTCGGACTGCATCTCGGTGCGGATGATCGGGTCGAGCGCCGAGAAGGCCTCGTCCATCAGCAGGATCGAGGGATCGGAGGCCAGCGCGCGCGCCAGGCCCACGCGCTGCTGCATGCCGCCCGAGAGCTCGTCGGGATAGCTGTCGCCCCAGCCCGCCAGCCCCACCTGCGCGAGCGCGAGGTCGGCCTGCGCCAGGCGCTCCTTCTTGCCGGTGCCCGACAGCTCGAGCCCGAAGGCCGTGTTCTCGCGCACCGTCATGTGCGGCATCAGCGCGAAGGACTGGAACACCATGCTGATGTCCTTGCGGCGCAGCGCGCGCAGCCTGGCGTCGGAGTGTTCGTTGATGTCGGCGCCGTCGATCACGATGCGGCCCGCGGTCGGCTCGATCAACCGGTTCAGCAGTCGCACCAGCGTCGACTTGCCCGAGCCCGACAGGCCCATGATCACGAAGATCTCGCCGGCCTGGATCTCGAAGGTGGCATCGAACACGCCGATCGACTGGCCGGTCTTGGCGAGGATCTCCTTCTTCGACAGACCTTGGCGCACCAGCGCCAGCGCGTCGTCGGGCGCGTCGCCGAAGACCTTGAAGACGTGGTCGATGAGAATTCCTTTGGCCATATGCCGGGCTCCTTGTGCGAAGGTTGGACGGGCGCCGTTCCGCCTGGAAGCGGGACGGCAGCGGCCACGCCATCAGCCGATGGCTGCCGGAAGGCACTGAGGACGACATGGCGACGAAACCAGTGCCCGCCGGATGCTTCGCTCGCGGGCAACGGGCCTGGTCGAGGGGCGCCGCCTGGAGAAGCGTGACGTGGCAGTGGGGCCGGAACTATCCGGCCGGTGTGCCGGGCTGGGCCCGGCGGGAGAACCTGCACCGCGACGGGATTCGAAGATCCGCGAGTAGTGCCGGTGGGAGCTGCAGCGTCATCCCGCAACGGGTTCGTAATGACTTGCAGGTCCGCGAAAGACGATGATTATAACTTTTTGACATGAAGCATGTCAATCCGCCGCCTGCGAACGGCTGTAGTCTGGAACGCAATGGCCGCGTCAGATGAGAGCCATTCTTATCGGGCGATACTCGGGGCCGCGTCCGGCGAGCGGGCGCACCCCTTTTCAAGACTGCGGAGCTTTTCTCATGACGACTTCCCCCAAGACCCGTGCCGAGCGCGACACCTTCGGACCGATCGACGTGCCGGCCGACAAGCTGTGGGGCGCGCAAACGCAGCGCTCGCTGCAGAACTTCGACATCTCGGGCGAGCAGCAGCCGCGCGAGATCATCAAGGCCCTGGCCCAGGTCAAGCGCGCATCGGCCGTGGTCAACCACGCGCTGGGCCTGCAGGACGAGAAGAAGACCCACGCCATCGTGGCGGCAGCCGACGAGGTCATCGCCGGCAAGCATCCGGGCGAATTCCCGCTGGTGGTCTGGCAGACCGGCTCGGGTACGCAGACCAACATGAACGTCAACGAGGTGCTGGCCAACCGCGCGAGCGAACTGCTGGGCGGCGAGCGCGGCGAGGGCCGCCTGGTGCATCCCAACGACGACGTGAACCGCAGCCAGTCGAGCAACGACGTGTTCCCGACCGCGATGCACGTGGCGGCCGTCGAGGCCATCACCCACAAGCTGCTGCCGGCCATCGCCAAGCTGCGCGGCACGCTCGAGCAGAAGTCGAAGGACTTCGCCGACATCGTGAAGATCGGCCGCACCCACCTGCAGGACGCCACGCCGCTCACCCTGGGCCAGGAGTTCTCGGGCTACGTGGCGCAACTCGCGCATGGCGAGGCGCACGTGCGCGCCGCGCTGCCGCACCTGAGCGAACTGGCGCTGGGCGGCACGGCCGTGGGCACCGGCCTCAACGCGCCCAAGGGCTATGCCGAGCAGGTGGCGGCCGAGCTCGCGAAGCTCACCGGCCTGCCGTTCGTGACCGCGCCGAGCAAGTTCGAGGCGATGGCCAGCGTCGATGCGCTGGTGCATGCCCACGGCGCGCTCAAGACCCTGGCCGCCAGCATGAACAAGATCGCCAACGACGTGCGCTGGCTCGCGAGCGGCCCGCGCAGCGGCATCGGCGAGCTGAGCATTCCCGAGAACGAACCGGGCTCGTCGATCATGCCGGGCAAGGTCAACCCGACCCAGAGCGAGGCCGTCACGATGCTGGCCGCGCAGGTGTTCGGCAACGACGTGGCCATCAACATCGGCGGCGCCTCGGGCAACTTCGAGCTCAACGTATTCCGCCCGATGGTGGCCCACAACTTCCTGCAGAGCGTGCGCCTGTTGGCCGACGGCATGGTGAGCTTCAACGACCACTGCGCCGTGGGCATCGAGCCGAACCGCGAGCGCATCACCGAGCTGGTGCAGCGTTCGCTGATGCTGGTGACCGCGCTCAACACGCACATCGGCTACGACAAGTCGGCCTACATCGCGAAGAAGGCGCACAAGGAAGGCACCAGCCTGCGCGAGGCCGCGATCGCCTCGGGCCACCTCACGGCCGAGCAGTTCGACCAGTGGGTGGTGCCCGAGAACATGACGGGCCGCTGAGTCGAGCCTGCCCCATGCAAAAAGGACCCGTGAGGGTCCTTTTTTCGTTGGGCGACGGGTGGGTTCAGTACCCGATCGTGTAGCGCTGGCGCGAGTGCGCGGGCTTCTCGAGCTCGTCGATAAAGGCGATCGCGTAGTCCTCGAACGTGATCCAGCTGCGGCCCTCGGCGCTGACCAGCAGGTCGTTCTGGCCGAGGCGGAACTTGCCGGTGCGTTCGCCTTCGACGAATTCGGCCGAGGGCGATAGGAAGGTCCAGTCGAGTTCCTTCTCGGCGCGCAGCGCCTCGAGGAACACGCCACCGGCCGAGGCCTCGGCCTTGTAGGCCTCGGGGAAGTTCGGTGTCTCGATGACCTTGAGGCCCGGTGCCGCGAACAGGCTGCCGGCGCCGCCGACCACCAGCAGGCGCTTCACGCCCGCGCGCTTCGCGGGTTCGATGATGGCCGTGGGCGGCACGGTCGCGAAGTGGGCGGCGCTGAACACGGCGTCGTGGCCGGCCAGGGCCTTCTCGAGCGCGGCGCCGTCGAGCACGTCGAGGTCGACGGCCTTGACGTTGGCGCGGTCGGCGAGCTTGGCGCTGGCATGGCGCGCGATGGCCGTGACCGTGTGGCCGCGGCGCAGTGCTTCTTCGAGGAGGCGGCCGCCGGCGCGACCGGTGGCGCCGATGATGGCGATATGGCTCATGGAGGACTCCTTGGAACGAGCGATGGGAAGAGGGCGATGAGGCTCATCTTAGGTTTCTCATTTCGAAAGAAATACCTCGAAATTCGCGCTTCTTTATTCCTAAAATCGTTCGAATGGACCGTCTCAACGCAATGCGCGTCTTCGTGACCGTGGTCGACGCGGGCAGCCTCTCGGCCGCCGCCGACAAGCTTGACATGTCGCGCCCCGTGGTCACGCGCTACGTCGCCGAGCTCGAGCAATGGACCGGCGCGCGGCTGCTGCATCGCACCACCCGGCGCCTGAGCCTCACGGCCGCGGGCGAGGAGCTGCTGCCGCGCTGCCGCCAGGTGCTGGAGCTCGCGGGCGACATGCAGGCCGCGGTGCGCCATCCGGCCGAGGCGCCGCGCGGGCAGTTGCGCATCACCACCGGCACCTCGTTCGCGCAGGCGCAACTGGCCGACGCGATCGCCGACTACGTGCGGCTCTATCCGGGCGTGATGGTCGACCTGGTGCTGCTCGACCGCACCGTGAACCTGGTCGACGAGCGCATCGACCTCGCGATCCGCACCGCGGCCGAGATCGATCCCAACCTGATCGCGCGCCGGCTCACGGACTGCCGCTCGGTGGTCTGCGCCTCGCCGGCCTACCTGGCCGAGCACGGCACGCCGCAGCGCGTGGACGAACTCGCGCAGCGCAACTGCCTCACGCATTCCTACTTCGGCCACAGCCTCTGGAGCTTCACGCGCAAGAGCGACGGCGCGCCGGTGTCGGTGGCCGTGGACGGCAACGTGTCGGCCAACGATGCGGCCAGCCTGATGTGCCTGGCGCGCGCGGGCGCGGGCATCGCGATGCTGCCGACCTACCTGACGGCGCCGCTCGTGCACGGTGGGGAGCTGGTGCCGCTGTTCCCCGATTTCGAGCCGCAGGTGGTGGGCATGTACGCGGTCTACACCTCGCGCAAGCACATGCCGGCCACCTTGCGCACCATGCTCGATTTCCTGGCGCAGCGCTTCACCGAAGTGCCGGCCTGGGACCTGCCGCTGGCGGCCTGAACGACGCTCAGTGGTCGGCCGGGGGATGCGCCATCAGCCGGTCGGTGAAGGCGATGGCCATGGCCGAGAGCAGGAAGGCGACGTGGATCACCGTCTGCGCGATCAGCACCTTGTCGGTGTAGTTGTCGGCGTTGATGAAGGTCTTGAGCAGGTGGATCGAGCTGATGCCGATGATGGCGGTGGCCAGCTTGACCTTGAGCACCGAGGCGTTCACGTGGCTCAGCCACTCCGGCTGGTCGCGGTGGCCCTCGAGGTCCATGCGGCTCACGAAGGTCTCGTAGCCGCCCACGATCACCATGATCAGCAGGTTCGAGATCATCACCACGTCGATCAGCGCCAGCACCACCAGCATGATCACCGTCTCGTTGAGCGCGGCCACCGGCGCGGTGGTCTTGTAGCCGATGCTGTTGATCAGCGCCTGCAGCGCGGTCTGGCTGCCGAACGCGGCCTCGACCAGGTGCAGCAGCTCGACCAGGAAATGCACCACGTAGACCGCCTGCGCCACGATCAGTCCCAGGTACAGCGGCAGCTGGAGCCAGCGGCTCGCGAAGATCAGCCGTGGCAGCGGGCGCAACGGAGAGGTGCGGGCGTGAACGGGCATGTTCCGGGGATCGAAGGGGTCGGGGGAGGACATCGAGGGGGCGTGTGTGACGGGGAGCGCGATTCTAGGGGTGTCCCGGTGACGCACTCGTGATAACCCCCCGCTCTAACATCGGGGGTCCGTCAGCAGCACGCCGGTTCGGCGTCAGTGGCCCGTAAGTGGTCGCGCCGACATTACGGCCGCAATTCATCCAGGAGACACGAGACATGAGCAGCGCATCGAAGAACATTGAATCCGTCCTGGTCGAGAACCGCGTGTTCCCGCCCGATGCCCGCGCCACCGAAGGCGCCCGCATTTCCGGCATGGCCGCCTATGAGGCCCTGTGCAAGGAAGCGGAACAGGACTTCGAAGGCTTCTGGAGCCGCCAGGCCACGACCCACCTGCAGTGGACGAAGCCCTTCAGCAAGATCCTCGACGAGTCGAACGCGCCGTTCTACCAATGGTTCGGCGACGGCGAACTCAACGCCAGCGCCAACTGCCTCGACCGTCACATCGGCACGCCCGTCGAGAACAAGACCGCCATCGTCTTCGAAGCCGACGATGGCACCGTCACGAAGGTCACCTACAAGGAACTGCTCGCGCGCGTGAGCCAGTTCGCCAATGCACTCAAGGCGCAGGGCATCCAGAAGGGT
>NZ_JBZAYE010000385.1:0-7160 GCF_058244205.1 Variovorax sp. 20P10.2.4 | reverse complement strand
CCGGGTGCAGCTCGAGATGGGCGGCAAGAACGCGCTGGTGGTGCTGGCCGATGCCGACCTCGAGCGCGCGGTCGACTGCGCGGTGCAGGGTGCCTACTTCTCGGCCGGCCAGCGCTGCACGGCTTCGAGCCGGCTGATCGTCGAGGCCGCGGTGCACGACGCCTTCGTGGCGCGGCTGCGCGAGCGGCTCAAGGCGCTGCGCGTGGGCCATGCGCTCGAGCGCGGCGTGGAGATCGGCCCGGTGGCTGACGCCGAACGGCTCGCGGGGCATCTCGCCTGGGCCCACATAGCGCGCGCCGAGGGCGCCGAGCATGTCTGGGGCGGCGAAGCGCTCGAGCGCGCCACCGCCGGCCACTACATGAGCCCGGCGCTGTTCCTGGCCGAGCCCGGCCACCGCATCGCGCGCGAGGAGATCTTCGGCCCGCTGGCCTGCGTGCTGCGCGCCACCGACTACGAGCATGCGCTCGCACTGTGCAACGACACGCCGTTCGGCCTGTGCGCCGGCATCTGCACCAACTCGCTGAAGCACGCGATGCATTTCAGGCGCCATGCCGAGGTCGGCATGACCATGGTCAACCTGCCGACCGCGGGCGTGGACTTCCACGTGCCCTTCGGCGGCCGCAAGGGCTCGGGCTACGGCCCGCGCGAGCAGGGACGCCATGCCGCCGAGTTCTACACGCAGGTCAAGACCGGCTACATGCTGGCCTGACCCGCACCCAGGTCCCCCGGTTTCCGACCAGCAGCCCCCATCCACAACAGGAGACGACCCATGACCATGAACCGCCGCACCCTCAACGCCGCGCTCGCCGCCGCCGCCCTCGGCGGTCTGCTGCCGGCTTCCGTCCTCGCGCAGAAGAAGCTCGTGCTGGGCTTCGCGCAGGTCGGCGCCGAAAGCGAATGGCGCACCGCCAACACCGAGTCGATCAAGGCCTCGGCCAAGGAGGCCGGCATCGAGCTCAAGTTCTCCGACGCGCAGCAGAAGCAGGAGAACCAGATCAAGGCGATCCGCTCGTACATCGCGCAGAAGGTCGACGTGATCGCCTTCTCGCCCGTGGTCGAGTCGGGCTGGGACACGGTGCTGCGCGAGGCCAAGGCCGCCAAGATCCCGGTGGTGCTGACCGACCGCTCCGTCAACAGCAAGGACGACACGCTCTACGTGACCTTCATGGGCTCGGACTTCGTCGAGGAGGGCCGCAAGGCCGGCCGCTGGCTGGTCGAGAAGATGAAGGACCAGAAGGGCGAGG
Source organism: Variovorax sp. 20P10.2.4 (assembly GCF_058244205.1). Taxonomy (NCBI): domain Bacteria; kingdom Pseudomonadati; phylum Pseudomonadota; class Betaproteobacteria; order Burkholderiales; family Comamonadaceae; genus Variovorax; species Variovorax sp. 20P10.2.4. Next base: position 5,916 of record NZ_JBZAYE010000385.1, on the reverse strand, counting down.
TCAACATCGTCGAGCTGCAGGGCACGGTGGGCTCGGCGCCCGCCATCGACCGCAAGAAGGGCTTCGAGGAAATCATCAAGGCCGACCCGAAGTTCAAGATCGTGCGCTCGCAGACCGGCGACTTCACGCGCGCCAAGGGCAAGGAGGTGATGGAAGCCTTCCTCAAGGCCGAGGGCAAGAAGATCAACGTGCTCTACGCGCACAACGACGACATGGCGATCGGCGCGATCCAGGCCATCGAGGAGGCCGGACTCAAGCCCGCGAAGGACATCGTGATCATCTCCATCGACGGCGTGAAGGGCGCCTTCGAGGCCATGATCGCCGGCAAGCTCAACGTCTCGGTCGAGTGCAGCCCGCTGCTGGGCCCGCAGCTGATGCAGGCGGTGAAGGACATCAAGGCCGGCAAGACGCTGCCCAAGCGCATCGTGACCGAGGAGGGCATCTTCCCGATGGAAGTGGCCGCCAAGGAATTCCCGAACCGCAAGTACTGAGGACGACCATGAAGCGCAACTTCCTCAAGGCCGCCGTGGCGGGCCTCGCGCTCGCCGCCGCCGGCATCGCGCCGCTGGCCCGGGCGCAGGACAAGGGCCTGATCGCGATCTCGATGCCCACCAAGTCCTCGGCGCGCTGGATCGCCGATGGCGCCAACATGGTCAAGTACTTCAAGGAGAAGGGCTACAAGACCGATCTGCAGTACGCCGACGACGACATCCCGAACCAGCTCGCCCAAGTGGAGAACATGGTGACCAAGGGATCGAAGGTGCTGGTGATCGCGGCCATCGACGGCACCACGCTGTCCGACGTGCTGCAAAAGGCGGCTGACAAGGGCGTGAAGGTGATCGCCTACGACCGGCTCATCAAGGGCTCGAAGAACGTCGACTACTACGCCACCTTCGACAACTTCCAGGTCGGCGTGCTGCAGGCGCAGTCGATCGAGAAGGCGCTCGACCTCAAGGCCGGCAAGGGGCCTTTCAACATCGAGCTGTTCGGCGGCTCGCCCGACGACAACAACGCCTTCTTCTTCTACAACGGCGCGATGTCGGTGCTCGAGCCCTACATCAAGAGCGGCAAGCTGGTGGTGCGCAGCAAGCAGATGGGCATGGACAAGGTCGGCACCCTGCGCTGGGACGGCGCGGTGGCGCAGGCGCGCATGGACAACCTGCTGTCGGCCTTCTACACCAAGGAGCGCGTCGACGCGGTGCTCTCGCCCTACGACGGGCTGTCGATCGGCATCCTGTCCTCGCTCAAGGGCGTGGGCTACGGCTCGGGCTCGCAGGCCATGCCGGTGGTGTCGGGCCAGGACGCCGAGATCCCGTCGGTGAAGTCGATCCTGCGCAAGGAGCAGAGCTCGACCGTGTTCAAGGACACGCGCGAACTCGCGAAGGTCACGGTGGCGATGGTCGACGCCATGCTCTCGGGCAAGACGCCCGAGGTCAACGACACCAAGACCTACAACAACGGCGTCAAGGTCGTGCCCTCGTACCTGCTCAAGCCGGTCAGCGTCGACGGCAGCAACTGGAAGCAGGTGCTGGTCGACAGCGGCTACTACAAGGAAAGCCAGGTCAAGTGAACGAGCGCGGCGCGCACGGCGGCGGCACGATCCTCGAGATGCGCGGGATCACCAAGACCTTCCCGGGCGTGAAGGCGCTGAGCAACGTCAACCTCGCGGTGCGCGCGGGCGAGATCCACGCGGTGGTGGGCGAGAACGGCGCCGGCAAGTCCACGCTGATGAAGGTGCTCAGCGGCGTCTACCCCTGCGACTCGTACGACGGAGAGATCCTGTTCGAGGGCGAGCCGCGCCGCTTCCGGGGCATCGCCGACAGCGAGAAGCTCGGCATCATCATCATCCACCAGGAGCTCGCGCTGGTGCCGCTGCTGTCGATCGCCGAGAACATCTTCCTCGGCAACGAGATCGCGCGCGGCGGCGTGATCGACTGGTTCGCGGCCTATGCGAGGACGCGCGAGCTGCTCGCCAAGGTCGGCCTGAAGGAAGCGCCGACCACGCTGGTGACCGACCTCGGCGTGGGCAAGCAGCAGCTGGTGGAGATCGCCAAGGCGCTCGCGAAGGAGGTGCGCCTGCTGATCCTCGACGAGCCCACCGCGAGCCTCAACGAGACCGACAGCGACGCGCTGCTGCGCCTGCTGCTCGAACTCAAGCGCCAGGGCATCGCCTCGATCCTGATCTCGCACAAGCTCAACGAGATCGCCAAGGTGGCCGATGCGATCACCGTGCTGCGCGACGGCGCCACGGTCGAGACCATGGACTGCCGCGCCCAGCCGATCAGCGAGGACCGCATCGTGCGCGGCATGGTGGGGCGCGACATGGCGCACCGCTATCCGCCGCGCGAGCCGAAGATCGGCGAGACGGTGTTCGAGCTGCGCGACTGGCGCGTGCACCACGCGCAGCATGCCGACCGCGAGCAGATCCACGGCGTGAGCCTGCGCGTGCGCCAGGGCGAGATCGTCGGCATCGCGGGCCTGATGGGCGCGGGCCGCACCGAGCTCGCGATGAGCGTGTTCGGCCGCTCCTATGGCCAGCGCATCAGTGGCGAGGTGCTGATGCACGGCAAGGCGGTCGACGTGAGCACGGTGCGCAAGGCCATCGACCACGGCATCGCCTACGTGACCGAGGACCGCAAGGGCCTGGGCCTGGTGCTCGAGGAGGAGATCCGCAAGAACGTGAGCCTCGCGAACCTCGACGCGGTGGCCGACGGCCTGGTGATCGACCCGGGCCGCGAGTTCCAGGTGGCGAACGAGTACCGCAAGGCGCTCAACATCCGCTGCGCGGGCATCGAGCAGCCTGTGGTCAACCTCTCGGGCGGCAACCAGCAGAAGGTGGTGCTGAGCAAGTGGCTGTTCACGCAGCCCGAGCTGCTGATCCTCGACGAGCCCACGCGCGGCATCGACGTGGGCGCCAAGTACGAGATCTACACCATCATCGACCGGCTCGCACGCGAGGGCAAAGGCATTCTCATGATCTCTTCCGAACTGCCGGAGCTGCTCGGCATGTGCGACCGCATCCACGTGATGAACGAGGGGCGCTTCGTCGCCGAATTCACGGCCGCCGAGGCCACGCAGGAACGCATCATGCACGCCATCGTGCGCGCGGGGAGCACGGTCCATGTCGCGGCCTGAAGCGCAGGTGGCGACCGCCGCCGTGGCCGCCGAGCCCGGGGGCCTGCATGCGGGCTTCCTCAAGAACAACCTGCGCGAATACGGCATGCTGATCTCGCTGGTCGCGATCATGGTGCTGTTCCAGGTGCTGACCGACGGCACCCTGCTGCGGCCGCTGAACCTCACGAACCTGCTGCTGCAGAACAGCTACGTGGTGATCATGGCGCTGGGCATGCTGCTGGTGATCGTGGCCGGCCACATCGACCTGTCGGTGGGCTCGGTCTGCGGCTTCATCGGCGCGCTGGCGGCGGTGCTGATGGTGGAGTACGAATGGCATTTCGTGCCGACCGCGATCGTGAGCATCCTCGCGGGCGCGCTCATCGGCGCGGCGCAGGGCTGGTTCGTGGCCTTCCGCAAGATCCCCTCGTTCATCGTCACGCTCGCGGGCATGCTGGTGTTCAAGGGGCTCACGCTGGCATTGCTCGCGGGCCAGTCGGTGGGGCCGTTTCCCGAGGCCTTCCAGCGCCTGAGCTCGGGCTTCATTCCCGACCCGCTCGGCGGCGCGGCGCTGCGCACCACCTCGCTGGTCGTGGGCGCGCTGGCGGCCGCGGCGCTGGTGTTCTTCAAGCTGCGCGGCCGTGCGAAGCTCGCGGCGCACGGCATGGCGCAGGAGCCCTATGCCTTCTTCCTCGTGAAGAACCTGTTCTTCGCGGCCATCATCCTGTTCTTCAGCTACCTGCTGGCCACCTACAAGGGCCTGCCCAACGTGCTGATCGTGATGGCGGTGCTGATCGTGGCCTACGACTTCGTCACCAACCGCACCACCATCGGCCGGCGCATCTATGCGCTGGGCGGCAACGAGAAGGCGGCGCGGCTGTCGGGCGTGAAGACGCAGCGCCTGGCCTTCCTCACCTTCGTGAACATGGGCGCGCTGGCGGCGCTCGCGGGCCTGGTGTTCGCGGCCCGGCTCAACACCGCCACGCCCAAGGCCGGCCTGGGCTTCGAGCTCGACGTGATCGCGGCCTGCTTCATCGGCGGCGCCTCGGCCTCGGGCGGCGTGGGCAAGGTGATGGGCGCGGTGATCGGCGCCTTCATCATGGGCGTGATGAACAACGGCATGTCGATCCTCGGCATCGGCATCGACTACCAGCAGGTGATCAAGGGGCTGGTGCTGCTGGCGGCGGTGTTCATCGACGTCTACAACAAGAACAAGTAGCGCCATGACCGATTCCGCGACCTCCGCGCCCCTGCCCGTGCTCGCGCTGCGCGGCATCCGCAAGCAGTTCGGCGGCATCGCCGTGCTCGACGACGTGCAGCTCAAGCTGTATCCGGGCGAGGTGCATGCGCTGATGGGGCAGAACGGCGCGGGCAAGTCGACCCTGATCAAGGTGCTGACGGGCGTGTTGCCCTCGAGCGGCGGCGAGATGTTCCTCGACGGGCAGGCGATCCATCCGGCGTCGCCGCTCGATGCGCAGAAGCTCGGGATCAGCACGGTCTACCAGGAAGTGAACCTGTGCCCGAACCTGTCGGTGGCCGAGAACGTGTTCGCGGGCCGCTATCCGCGCCGCGGCGCGCTGCAGGGCTTTCGCATCGACTGGCGCGCGGTGAACCGCCGCGCGGAAGAACTGCTCGCGCGCATCGGGCTCGAGATCGACGTGACGCGGCTGCTGTCGAGCTACTCGGTGGCGGTGCAGCAGATGGTGGCGATCGCGCGCGCGCTCGGTGTGTCGTCGAAGGTGCTGATCCTCGACGAGCCGACCTCGAGCCTGGACGACGACGAGGTCGAGAAGCTGTTCGAGGTGCTGCGGCGGCTGCGCGCGGAAGGCATGGCGATCGTCTTCGTGACGCACTTCCTCAACCAGATGTACGCGGTGTCCGACCGCATCACGGTGCTGCGCAATGGCCACTGGGTGGGGGAATGGAAGGCGGCGGACCTGGGACCGCAGGCGCTGATCGCGGCGATGCTCGGGCGCGAGCTGGCGGCGCAGTCGGCACGGCCCGCGGCATTGCCGGCCTTCGACGAGGCGGCCCCCGCGTTGCTGCAGATCGAGGGACTGGCGCAGGCCGGCCAGCTTCAACCGACCGACCTGCGCGTGCGCGCCGGCGAGGTGGTCGGCATCGCGGGCCTGCTGGGCGCGGGTCGCACGGAACTGGCGCGGCTGTTGTTCGGGCTCGAGACGCCCGACCGCGGGGTGTTGAAGATCGAGGGCCGCACGCTGAGCTTCTCGAACCCGGCCGATGCGATCCGCGAGGGCCTGGCGCTGTGCCCCGAGGAGCGCAAGACCGACGGCATCGTGGCCGAGCTGTCGGTGCGCGAGAACATCGCGCTCGCGCTGCAGGCGCGGCTGGGCACGCGCAAGCTCCTCTCGCATGCCGAACAGACGGCGATGGCCGAGCGCTTCGTGGCCTCGCTGGGCATCAAGACGGCGAGTGTCGAGACTCCCATCGGTCTGCTCTCGGGCGGCAACCAGCAGAAGGCGATGATCGCGCGCTGGCTCGCGACCGAGCCGCGCATCCTGATCCTCGACGAGCCCACGCGCGGTATCGACGTGGCGGCCAAGCAGGAGATCATGGAAGAGATCCTGCGACTCGCGCGCGCGGGGATGGCGGTGATCTTCATCTCTTCCGAGATGAGCGAGGTGGTGCGGGTTGCGCATCGCATCGTTGTCCTGCGCGACCGGAAGAAGGTGGGGGAGTTGCCGGGCGGGGCTACCGAGGACGAGGTGTACGACATGATTGCTGCGGCATGAAGCGCTTGTCTTGCTTTGTTCGTTCGGGACGGGCGCGCGCCGACGGGGTACT
>NZ_JBZAYE010000384.1:0-7204 GCF_058244205.1 Variovorax sp. 20P10.2.4 | reverse complement strand
GCGCTTCGGCTGGGCCCATGCGATGGCGCGCGATGCGATCCATGCGGCGCTCGACGTCGATGCGCTCGAAGCCGCGCTGCGGCACGACGGCTGGCAGGCCACGCACGCGCGCAGCCGCGCCGAGGACCGCGCCACCTACCTGCGGCGGCCGGACCTGGGGCGGCAGCTCGATGCCGACGATGCCGACCGGCTGCGCGCCGACGTCGACGCACCGGTCGATGTCTGCATCGTGATCGGCGACGGCCTGTCCTCGCTCGCGGTCGCGCGCCACGCGGCGCCGCTGCTCGCGGCGCTGCGCCCCCACCTGCCGCCCGACACCCGCTTCGCCCCCGTCGTCATCGCGACCCAGGCGCGCGTCGCGCTCGCCGACGAGGCGGCCGAGCTGTTCGGCGCCACGCTCTCGGTGATGCTGATCGGCGAACGGCCCGGCCTCAGCTCGCCCGACAGCCTCGGCATCTACCTGACCCACGCGCCACGCAAGGGCCGCCACGATGCCGAGCGCAACTGCATCTCGAACGTGCGGCCCGAAGGCCTGTCGTACGAACTCGCGGCCTTCAAGCTGGCCTGGCTGATGCGCGAGGCGCTGCGACGCGGGCTCAGCGGCGTGGGGCTCAAGGACGAGAGCGATCTGGCGGTGCTGGAGGCGGGTGACTCACCGCCGGCGCTACAGGCTGAATGACCAATAGACTGCTCGTTAAGCGGGATAAGCACCACTCTATTGGCGCCGATGGCCGAAGGCCTACCTGCCTATGATGGAGCGCATTGCGGCCACCAGATCCGCAAGCCCACCGGAGACACCATGACCACCCGCTACCCCCTCGCCGAACTCGTCGACCTGCCCGAAGACATCCGCACCGCCATCCTCGCAGTGCAGGAGAAGGCCGGCTTCGTGCCCAACGTGTTCCTCGCGCTCGCGCGCCGGCCCGCCGAATGGCGCGCCTTCTTCGCCTACCACGACGCGCTGATGCTCAAGGAGGAAGGCTCGCTCACCAAGGGCGACCGCGAGATGATCGTGACCACCACCAGCGCGGCCAACCAGTGCCTCTACTGCGTGGTGGCGCACGGCGCGCTGTTGCGCATCTACGAGAAGAAGCCGCTGGTGGCCGACCAGGTGGCCGTGAACTACCGCAAGGCCGACATCACGCCGCGCCAGCGCGCGATGCTCGACTTCGCGATGAAGGTCTGCGAACGCTCGCACGAGATCGACGACAGCGACTTCGCGCCGCTGCATGCCCACGGCTTCGACGACGAGGACATCTGGGACATCGCGGCCATCACCGCCTTCTTCGGGCTCAGCAACCGGCTCGCGAGCTTCAGCGGCATGCAGCCGAACCCCGAGTTCTTCCTGATGGGGCGGCTGCCGCGCGAAAAGAAATAAGCGGCGCGGCCGGCGCTCAGGCCGCGCCGCCCTTGCGGCAGGTGGCCAGCGCATCGAGCGCGGGCTTGTAGGTCGGCGTGTTCACGTCCATCAGGCCCAGCACCGTGTGATAGAGGTTGTCGTGCGTGAGCGGCGCATCGAGGCCGGCCTCCATGCACGGGCGCGACAGCTTGCGGCGCTCGCTCAGGCCGGCGCTGAACCAGGTGACCATGGGCACGTGCTTCTGCGCCTCGGGCGCGAAGCTGTAGGGCACGCCGTGCAGGAACAGGCCGAACTCGCCCAGCGACTCGCCATGGTCGCTCACGTAGAGCAGGCCCGGGTCGTACTGCTTCGACTGGCCCTTGAGCCAGTCGATGGTGCGGCCAAGGAAGCGGTCGGTCTGCGCGATCGAGTTGTCGTAGACGTTCATCAGCTCGGTATGGCCGCACTCGGCGAGCGCATTGGTCTTGCACTCGGGCTGGAAGCGCTTCATGTCGGCGCCCGAGCGCTTGTAGTAGGCCGGCCCGTGGCTGCCCATCTGGTGCATCACCAGCACCACGCCCTTGGCGCGGCGCTCGGCCGGCAGCGCGGCGATGCGCGCATCGAGGCCCTCGAGCATCACGTCGTCGAGGCACTCCTCGCCGTCGCACAGCGCGCTCTTGGCGGCCGGTGGCAGGTTGTCCAGGGCCGAGGCATTGGGAATGCGGGTGCAGACATCCTTGCAGCCGGCCTGGTTGTCGAGCCAGAACACGGCCAGCCCGGCGGCCTGCAGCACGTCGACCAGGTTCTCGTAGTCGTCCTTGCGCGATTCGTAGCCCTGCTTGCCCAGCGGCGAGAACATGCAGGGCACCGAGGCCAGCGTGTTGGTGCCGCAGGAATACACCGTGCGGTAGCTCAGCACGTCGCGCTTCGCGAGTTCGGGCGTGGTGTCGCGCGCATAGCCGTTGAGGCCGAAGTGGTCGGCGCGCGCGGTCTCGCCCACCACCACCACGAACAGCGGCGGCTTCTGCTGGGCCGCGTAGCTGGCACCGAGCGTTGTGCCCGCGGTGATCGGGATCAGCTTGCCGCTGCGCTTGAACAGCGGCTTGATGAACACCGCGCCGGTCGAATAGAGGCTCGCGATCGGGTTCATCATGTAGCGCAGGTGCACGTTGTTGCGCATCAGCGGCGCCAGCTGCCGGTTCATGGCCACGGCCGCGACCAGCGCGACGACCACCATGAGCAGCAGCAGCACGGCATTGCGCCACAGCTGCGAGATCCAGCGCATCGGCGCGATGCGCGCGAACCACAGCACGACGGCGACCGGCGCGATCACCACCAGCAGGTTGAAGCCCATGCGCCAGCTCAGCAGGTCGCGCGCCTCGTTGGGATCGGTCTGCAGCACGTTGGCGATCATGGTCGGGTCCATGACCACGCGGTACTCGAGCATGTAGTGCTGCACCAGCGCCGCCAGCACGGCCACCGCCAGCCACAGCGGCTTCATCCAGCGGGTCCAGGCGGTGAACGAGAGCATCGCCACCGTGCCACAGAAGCTCAGCAGGCTCATCGCGGCGATGGTCGGCAGGTAGGTGCTGGGCGCGCCGCCGATGCGGGCCAGTTCGTTCCACAGCGGCCAGTTGGCGGCCAGGCCCAGGTACAGGGCCAGCCACAGCACCATCTGGCGAGCCGATCGCGGCCGCTCCAGCCATTGGCGCACCGCCTCCCACGGGGTTTCGGACGCGGGGCCCGACGAGGATTCGGAGATCGAAGGGAGGCCGGACCGGAACGGCGCGGGCTCTATGCGCGTGACAGACATGCGACAAATGTAGGAAGCGGGCCTGAAAGGAGCCTGAACTTGCAGTTCAGGCAGCGTTCAGGCTTGCTGCAACGCAACAACATCCGTCGAACGGCGGGCGCGACGGATCACCGTGTCGATGGCGAGGCCCACCGTCCAGCAGACCCAGCCGCTCCAGAGCGTGTGGCTCATGTAGTGGGCGCCGCGCAGTTGCTGCGTCACGCCGAGCAGCAGGCCGCCGACCAGCGCGGCAGCCAGCCATATCGATGCGATGCGGGGGGCGACGCGCCGCAGCACGAAGTAGCCGCCGAGGTAGGCGAAGGCGGTGGAGGCATGGCCGGCCGGGAAGCAGCCGCCCGGGCCGCCGTCGCGCACGCCCCAGGACCAGTGCGAGACGTAGTGCGCCATGCCGCCGAACTCCTGCAGGTCCCAGGGGCAGCTGGTGTGGCTCGCGTGCTTGAGCAGGCTGACGGCGAACACCGAGGCCAGCACCGTCAGCGCCAGCTGCGCGCGGCTCGCGCGGTCGAGCCGCCGCAGGAAGCCCACGGGCCAGCGGATCGCGAGGAACAGCGCGACCAGCAGCGCCCAGCTCAGGTTCTTGGCGCCGGTGTGCATCACGTGGACCAGGAACGGGTTCTCGCGCAGGGGAAAACCCATCGGCGTGCCCATCCAGCGCGCCAGCGGCAGGTCGGCCCCGGCGGCATCCCAGAGCAACAGCAGCGCAAACGAGATCAGGGTCCAGGCGCCCAGGCGAAGGTTCGGGATACGGCGGGTCATCGAAGGAAAAGCGGCCATCGGCAAAAATAGGGGCACAGCCTAGGCCGTGCGAATGAACCAGGGCTGAAGCCACCTGAACCGAAGCTGAAGCCGGCTGAGCGGAAGCTGACCGCGGCCCGGACGCTAGACTGCGGCTTTCCCACCGAATCCGAGGAGTGCCACCGCGTGCGCATACTGCTGGTCGAAGACGATGTGGCGCTGGCGGATGCCGTCTGCGGCTACCTGCTGGCCAAGGCCTTCGTGGTCGACGTGGCGCCCAGCCTCGCCGATGCGCGCGGCGCGCTGCTCTCGGTGCAGTACGCGGCGGTGCTGCTCGACCTGCACCTGGGCGACGGCGACGGCCTCTCCCTGCTGCCCCAGGTGCGCGCGCTGCGCGAACCGCCGATCGTCATCGTGCTGACCGCGCGCGACCAGGTCACCGACCGCATCCGCGGCCTCGATGCCGGCGCCGACGACTACCTGATCAAGCCCTACGACCCGGCCGAACTGCTGGCGCGGCTGCGCGCGGTGGAACGCCGGCGCAGCGCGGGCAACTCGCCGGTGCTGCAGCTGGGCACGCTCGAGATCGACATCGCGCACGACCGCGTGCGCCGCGACGGCCAGCCGGTGACGCTGACGCAGAAGGAATGGGCGCTGCTGCGCGTGATGGCCACGCGGCCCGAGCGCATCCACACGCGCGAGAACCTGGCCGATGCGCTCTACGGCTTCGGCGACGAGGCCGACAGCAACACGCTCGAGGTCTTCATCAGCCGGCTGCGGCGCAAGCTCGGCCGCAGCCACATCCAGACCCTGCGCGGGCTCGGCTACCGGCTCTCGGCCGACGAGGAGGAATAGCCGATGACCGAAGCGGCAGCACCTCGCGCGCGCAGCGAGCGCGACACCCTGGCCGGCCGGCTCACGCGCACGCTGATCCTGTGGGTCGGCGGCGTCTGGCTGCTGTGCGTGTTCGCGGTGGTCTGGTACGTGGACCGCGAGATCAACCACAACTTCGACAACGAGCTGGTCGAGGTCTCGCACCGCATGTTCGCGATGGCGGTGCAGGAGCTCGAGAAGCTGCAGCACCCGGGCCAGGAGCCGCCGCGCGCGCCGTTGATCGCGCCCAAGCAGCTGTTCTCGGAGGACGCGGTGATCTACCAGATCGTCGACCTGCACGAGCACGTGCTGCTGCGCTCGGCCGAGGCGCCCGAGGACACCTTCGACGTGCCGCTGGCCGCCGGCTTCGCGAACAACCCGAACTGGCGCATCTACACCGTGCGCCATCCCACGCTGGGCCTGTTCTTCCAGGTCGCCGATCCGCTCGACGAACGCCGCCGCGCGCTCAACCGCACGCTGTTCGGCCTGATCATCCCGTTCGGCGCGGTGCTGCCGCTGCTGGCGCTGGTGCTGCGCAACGTGGCGCGCACCGAGCTGCGCGTGCTGCAGCGGCTGACCGGCGAGATCGAGCAGCGCAGCGGCGCCGACCTGCGCCCGATCGCCCTGCCCAACCTGCCGCGCGAACTGCGCACCGTGGGCGACCACGTCAACCTGCTGCTGGAGCGCCTGTCGCATTCGCTCGACGTGGAGCGCGCGCTCGCGGCCAATGCCGCGCACGAGCTGCGCACGCCGCTGGCGGCCGCGCGGCTGCGGCTGCAGACCGCGCTCGAGCACGACCTGCAGCGCAACGACGTGCAGGCCGCGCTCGATGCGTTGCGCACCCTGAGCCACCGCGCCGAGAAGCTGCTGCAACTCTCGCGCGCCGAATCGGGCGCCTCGCTGGCGCGCGCGCGGGTCGACCTGGTGCAGCTGGCCGGCACCGTGGCGCAGGAGTTCTGGCAGGACCCGCAGCATGCCGAGCGCCTCGCGCTCAAGGTGCCCGACAGCGTGGCGCCGGTGGCCCTGGGCGACGTCGACGCGCTCGCGATCGCGCTGCGCAACCTGGCGGAGAACGCGCTGCGCTATGGCGGCGACGGCCGCGTGGTGATCGAGGTGATGGCGCCCTGCGTGCTCGCGGTGCGCGATGCCGGCCCCGGCGTCAGCGCCGAGCAGCTCGCGACCCTGCGCGAGCGCCACGTGCGCCACAGCTCCGACCGCGCGGGCTACGGCCTCGGCATCTCGATCGTGAGCACCATCGTCGAGAAGCATGGCGCGAAGCTCGAGCTGGCCTCGCCGCCGCCCGGTGCGGCCCAGGGCTTCGAGGCGCGGATCGTGCTGCGGCCGGCCTGAGCGCCCGCGGTCAGTCGCTGACCAGCGCGCGCAGCCAGTCGGGCAGCGCCAGCGCCTTCTGCTTCGGGAAGTCGACCCAGATCGTGGTCGCGCCGCCCGCGGCGCAGATCACATCGGGCTGGTCGGCACGCGCCATCGTGGCCCAGCTCTCGAAGGTGGTGCGGCCCGGGTCGCTCACGTACATCTTGAGCAGCACCTGGCCCGGGTACTCGATCTGGCGGTAGAAGTTGCAGAAGGCATTCACGATCACCATGCCCTCGCCGCCGGGCTCGGGCTCGAAGCCGATCGAATGCATCCAGTCGATGCGCGCGGTCTCGAGGTAGCGGAAGTAGGTGCCGTTGTTGAGATGGCCCATCGCATCCATGTCGCCCCAGCGGATCGGGATCGACATTTCGTAGACCAGTTTCTTCTTCTCGGGGATTTCGATTCTCATCGGTGGGCCTTGATCGAGGCGAGGATGCCGAGGACGAACAGCAGCGCCGCCACCAGCTCGGTGGCCTGCGGCCAGCGGCCGTCCCAGACGAAGGAATAGACCAGCGCGAACAGCGTCTCGCTCACGATGAGCTGGCCGCAGAGGCTGGCCGACAGCCGCTGGCTCGCGACGTTCCAGAGGATGGTGGCGAGCCACGAGGAGCCGAAGCCGCCCGCGAGCGCCAGCACGACGAACAGCAGGCCGTCGGGCTGGGCCTGCAGCGCCGCGAGGTCGCTGCCGGCCGCGAGCCAGAGGCCGATGGCGCCCAGACCGGTGGCGATGCCGAGCCAGTTGGCCCAGTCGGCCGCGTGGATCTCGGTGTGACGCTGCAGCCAGGCCGCGTTGAGCAGGCCGTAGACGGTCCAGCTCGCCATCGCGCCGAGCGAGAGCACGATGCCCCAGGCGAAACGCCCGCCGCCATGCGCGCCGCCCTGCTGCGCCGACCATGCGCCCCAGATCATCAGCGCGATGCCGGCGCCGGTGAGCAGCAGGCCGGGCAGCAGCGCGGCCATGCGCAGACCCGGCGGGCGGCCCAGCAACATCATCCAGACCGGGATGGTGCCGATGATGAGGCTGGGCACCTCGGTGCCCGCGGCCACGATGCCGAAGGCCAGCAGCAGGT
>NZ_JBZAYE010000383.1:0-7215 GCF_058244205.1 Variovorax sp. 20P10.2.4 | reverse complement strand
ATCATCGCCTTCATCGATCGGCGCAAGGCCCGATGAAGGCACGGGTGCGGGCGCCGGCCTAGAGCTTCAACGGCGCCACGTACCCCGTCATCTCCAGGTAGCCGCGCCCCAGGCGCCGGCCCTGGCCATCGAGCAGGTCGCTCAGGCCTTCCCAGTACACGCCGCCGGTGGAGCCGCGGCTGTCGAGCTCCTGGTCGTCGAGCAGCGCGCGCACCTCGAACTCGCCCGCGGGCGTGCGCACGCGCCATTGCACGGGGTAGCGCGCCTGCGTGCGCGGGCTGTTCCAGGAACGGCCGGCCTCGAAGCGCACCTCGTCGGGGCCGAACACGCGCAGCGTGCCGTCGCCCGCGCGAAACGAGCCACCCGACCACAGCGCGCTGCCGTCGGCGCGGCGCAGGTGGAAGGCCGTGAGCGCGCCGCCGTCGTCGAGGTTCATGCCGATCCAGTCCCAGCCCACGGCCTCGGGATGCAGCAGCGCCTCGCTCCATTCGTGATCGAGCCAGGCCTTGCCGCGCACCGCGAAGGGCCGGCCGTCGAGCGCGATGCGGCCCTGCGCCGCGAGCTGCGGTTCGCTGTAGTAGTAGCTGGCCTGGGCCTCGTCGGGCCCCTTGCGCGAGAGGCCCGCGCGGCCCTGCAGCAGCACCGGCTGGGTGGGCGCGAAGCGCAGCTCGAGCGTGAAGCCGCTGGCGGGAATGCGCGCCGTGTAGCCGTCTTCGCCGCGCAGCAGCGACCAGTCGCGCAAACGCAGCGCGGTGTCGGTTTCGCTGGCCGAAGCGCCGCCGAGGCCCGCGCGCGCGATGCGCTGGTCGTGCCGCAGCGCGCGGCCCTCGAGGTCGGTGACGGCCGCGTGCGCGAACACCAGCTGCTGCGCCGCGAACTTCGAGCGCATGCCCTGCGTGGCATCGACGCGCGAGCGGAAGAAGGTGACCTGGAAGCCGAAGGCGCGGCCGCCCTCGGCCTGCGCATGGCCCGTGATGTACCACCACTCGGTGCGCAGCTCGGGATGGCTGCCGAAGTCGCGCGGGAACTGCAGCGTGCGCGGCGGCAGGGCCCAGGCGGGCGCGAGACGCGAAGAGGCGGCGAGCGCCGCGAGCAGGAGGTCGCGGCGCGACAGGAGGGCGGGTGACATGGCCGCACGAGTCTACAAGCGGCCTCGTCACGCGTTGTAACCCACGCGCATGCGAAAGCGATTACCGTGGGCCGGCCCATAAAAAGAAGGAGACGAGATCCATGAAGCGCACGCCCAGCCCGCGCCCTGTCGCGCGGCGCATCGCATCCCCCCGTTCCGGTTCCCTCGCCATGCGGCTCGTGCCGCTGGCCGCGCTGCTCGCGCTCGCGGGCTGCGCCTCGGGACCGCCCGCCGAAACACCGCCATCGACGGGTACAGCGCCGCGCGCGCCTTCGTCCTTCGCCGTGCCCGGCCTCGAGAAGCCGGCCGAGGTGCTGGTCGACCGCTGGGGCGTGCCGCACCTCTACGCGGGCACGCTCTACGACGCCTTCGTCGCGCAGGGCTTCATCGCGGCGCGCGACCGGCTCTGGCAGATGGACCTGTGGCGCAAGCGCGGCCTCGGCGAGATGGCGCAGGACTTCGGTCCCGCCTGGGTCGAGAGCGACCGCGCCGCGCGCGCCGTGCTCTATCGCGGCGACATGTACCGCGAGTGGCTGGCCTACGGCTCCGACGCCAAGCGCGTGGCCGAGGCCTTCACGGCCGGCGTCAATGCTTACGTGGCGCAGGTGCGCGCGCAGCCCGACCTGCTGCCGCCGGAGTTCAGGCTGCTCGGCTATCAGCCCGCGACCTGGTCGCCCGAGGACGTGGTGCGCATCCGCCACCATGGCCTCACGCTCAACCTCACGTCCGAGATCGAACGCGCGCGCGCCTACTGCGCGGGCGGGCCCGGCATCAAGGCCGACTGGTTGCGGCGCGAGCTCGACCCGCCCGTCAACCCGCGCGTGCCGCCCGGGCTCGATCCCTGCACCGTGCCCGCCGCCGAGCTGCGCGCGGCCTATCTGCGCGCCACCGAGGCACCGCAGTTCACCAAGGCCAACACGCTGCTGCCGCAGCAGGGCGCGGGCCCCGGCAGCTTCGCGGTGTCGCAGGCAGGCGACGAGGCACAGGCCGAGCAGGGTGACCCCACGGCCGCCTACGGCAGCAACAACTGGGTGATCGCGCCCAAGCTCAGCGCCACCGGCCGGCCGATCCTCGCGAACGATCCGCATCGCGCGCACGGCGCGCCGAGCCTGCGCTACATGACGCACCTGAGCGCGCCCGGCATGGATGCCATCGGTGCCGGCGAGCCCTTCCTGCCGGGCCTGTCGATCGGCCACAACGGCACCATCGCCTTCGGCCTCACGCGCTTCTACATGGACCAGGAGGACCTCTACGTCTACCAGCTCAATCCGCGCAATCCCAACGAGTACCGCTACCAGGGCCGCTGGGAGCCGATGCTGCGCGTGACCGAGCGCATCGCGGTCAAGGGCGAGCGCGTGCCGCGCGAGCTGGTCAACACATTCACGCGCCACGGGCCGGTGCTGCTGTCGGAGCCCGGCAAGCGCCGCGCCTATGCGCTGCGCGCGGCCTGGCTCGAGCCGGGCATGGCGCCGTACTTCGGTTCTATGGACTACATGCGCGCGCAGAACTGGGACCAGTTCCGAGCCGCCATGAACCGCTGGGGCGCGCCCGGCGAGAACCAGGTCTATGCCGACCGCAACGGCAACATCGGCTGGATTCCGGGCGGCCTCACGCCGATCCGTCCGAACTGGGACGGCCTGATGCCGGTGCCGGGCGACGGCCGTTACGAATGGTCGGGCTTCCGCAACGGCGACGAGCTGCCTTCCGAGTTCAATCCCGCGCGCGGCTACGTGGTGACCGCGAACGAGAACAACATCCCGAGCGAGCATCCGGCCGCGAAGAAGGGCATCGGCTACGAGTGGAGCGACGCGGCGCGCGCGCGGCGCCTGAAGGAGCTGTTCGCGGGCAAGGTGGCCGCGGGCCAGCGCTTCACGCTCGAGGACTCGCAGCGCATGCAGAACGACATCGTGGCCACGCCGGCGCAGCGCCTGCTCAAGCTGCTCGCGGGCCTGGGCAGCAGCGATGCGCAGACCGCGGCCGGCCTCGCGCTGCTGCAGGGCTGGGACGGCACCATGGACCGCGACAGCGCGGCCGCCGCGCTCTACGAGGTGTGGAGCAGCAAGCCGCTGCGCCAGGCCGTGCTCAAGGCCGGCGCGGGCGAGTCGGCCGTGCAGTACGCGCTGCCGGGCGACAACACGCGCATGGTCCTGCTGCTCGAGAACCCGTTCGGCTGGGTCAGCAACGCGCAGCGCGATGCGATCCTGGTGCAGACCATCGCGCCCGCCATGCAGGAACTGAGCAACAAGCTCGGCCCCGACCCCGCGACCTGGAAGTGGGGCGCGCTGCACCGCGCCGAGTTCCGCCATCCGCTCGGCGGCATCGTCGATGCGGCCACGCGCAGGAAGCTCGACGTGGGCGACTGGCCGATGTCGGGCTCGGCCTTCACGCCGATGGCCGCGAGCTACCGCGCGAGCGACTATCGGCTGACCTCGGGTGCGTCCTTCCGCATGGTGCTCGACGTGGGCAACTGGGATGCCTCGCGCGTCATCAACACGCCGGGCCAGTCGGGCAATCCCGACAGCCCCAACTACCGCGACCTCGCGCCGTTGTGGCTCGAAGGCAAGTACGTGCCGCTGGTCTACAGCCGCGCGGCCGTGGAAAAGGAAACGGTGGAGCGGATTCGTTTGACGCCCGCGCCGTGAAGCTGCATGGCGGCGCCTAGACTGCATTTTTTGCATCGGGCCCGCACCATGACCTTCGACGAACTCCAGCGCCGACTCGCCGAGGTACCGGCGCGACACAAGGAGATCTCGGTCATCGCGAGCCTCGACGACGAGCCCGCGCGGCCCAGCGCGCGCCTGCTCGACATCGCGCTGCGCGCCGCCTCGGCCGCGCGCGAGATCGCGCTGAGCGTCTACGACGGCCGCCCCTCGAGCGAGCCGCACTGGTTCGACACCTGGCCCGGCGAGCACTACCGCCTGCTCGCCGCGCTGGTGCGCACGCTGAAGCCGATGCGCGTCGTCGAGATCGGCACCTTCACCGGCATGGGCACGCTCGCGCTCGCGCAGGAATTGCCCGCGGGCGGCAGCGTGACCACCTTCGACCTGCATCCCTGGCACGGCTTCGAACAGACCTGGCTCGCGCCCGGCGATTTCGAGCAGGGGCGCGTGCGCCAGGTGCTGCACGACATCTCCGCGCCCGGCGGCATCGAGGCGCATCGCGCGCTGTTCGAGGCGGCCGACCTGGTCTTCGTGGACGGACCCAAGGACGGCCACACCGAGGCAAGGATGCTCGACAACCTCGCCACGCTGAGATTGCCCGCGCATGCGCTGGTCGTGTTCGACGACATCCGCGTGATGAACATGGTCGCGACCTGGCGGCGCATCGCACGGCCCAAGCTCGATCTCACGTCGTTCGGCCATTGGAGCGGCACCGGCCTGATCGACTGGAACGCTTAGCGCAATCGGGTTGCATTGCCCGCGCGCGGCGATGCACGCATGCCGCGAAGTCTTCCGTATTCACTTCCCCTTGTCGCATGCAACGGCCGTTGCATGCGCATGACTTTTGGCACTGTTGGATGCGATGCGCGATGCATACGCTCGGTCCCCTTCGATGCATGGCCTGCGATGCCGCGCATCGGAATCCGACGCCGCTGCATTGCAGCCGCATTCATCGACCAGTTGCTACAGAGGGGGAGAGAACCCATGAGATTCAAATTTGCAGTGGCCGCCGTGGCGGTCGCATTGGCTGTTGCCGCGTGCGGCGGCGGGGGCGGAGGCTCGGGCTTCGGGTTCCTGCCGCCCGGCCAGAACGGCGGTGACCCCGGTGACCCGGGCGGCCCTGGCGGTCCCGGCACGCCCGCACGCAAGGATGCGAAGGTCACGGGCCGCGTGACCAATGCGCTCGACGGCGCCGGCATCGCGCAGGTCAAGGTCACGGCCGGCGGCGTCAGCGCCACGACCGCGGACGATGGCTCCTACACGCTCGAGGGCATCACCAACGGCGCCTCGGTGCTGCTGAGCTACGAGAAGAATGGCTTCGCACCGCAGAGCCGCTCGACCGCCGCGCTCGCGCCGGCCGAGGCCAGCACCGTCATCAACATTCCGATGCTGCCGGTGGCGTTCAGCGACACCTTCAACCCGGGTGCCGCGCGCGACCTCGCGGTGCCGGGCTCGACCGCCATGGTGCGCCTGCCCGCCAACGCGCTGCGCCGCGCCGACGGCAGCACGCCCACCGGCCAGGTCACCGGCCGCCTCACGCCGATCGCACCCGCGACCAACGTCAACCTGATGCCCGGCAACTACCTCGCGGCCACCAGCGGCGAGCCCGCGGCGATGGAGAGCTTCGGCGCGCTCGACGCCAGCTTCGTCGATGCGGACGGCGCACCGCTGCAGCTCGCGCAGGGCGTGAGCGCCACCGTGCGCATCGCGCCGTCGTCGCGCAGCGCCGCGCTGCCGCCGACGGTGCCGCTGTTCTTCTACAACACGGCCACGGGCCTGTGGGTGGAAGAGGGCAGCGCGAGCCTGCAGGGCACCGCGCCCAACCAGTACTACGAAGGCACGGTCACGCACTTCACGACCTGGAACGCCGACCAGATCTACAACACGGTGCGCGTCAACGGCTGCGTGCAGAACGCGGCGGGCGAACGCGTCGCCGGGGCGGTCGTGGCATCGGAAGGCAAGTCGTACAGCGGTGTCGGCTCGGCCGTCACCAATGCCAACGGCGAGTTCTCGGTACCGGCCAAGCGCAGCAGCGAAGCCTTCGTGGTGGCGAGCAAGAATGCCGAACTCTCCAATGCGGCGAATGCGACGCTGGGCGACCAGGACATCACGCTCGGTGGGTGCCTCACGCTGACGAGCTCGGCCATGTCGATCAAGCTGACCTGGGGTGAACGGCCCTACGACCTCGATTCCCACACGATGGGCGCGAATGTCGGTGAAGAGGTCTACTACGCCAACAAGGGCTCGCTCGCGGCCGCGCCGTTCATCGGCCTTGACGTGGACGACGTGGACAGCTTCGGTCCCGAGTACACGACCTTCGCGAAGCTCGCGCGCAATCGCACCTACCGCTTCTTCGTCTACAACTTCTCCGACACCTACGACCCAGGTCAGACCGGATCGCCCGCGCGCGTGGAACTGAGCAACCGCGGCGCCCAGTCGGTCTTCTCGCCGCCGGCAGGCGAGGTGACGGATTCGACGCGCTACTGGCACGTCTTCGACCTGCGCACCGACGACAACTGCAACGCCACGGT
Source organism: Variovorax sp. 20P10.2.4 (assembly GCF_058244205.1). NCBI lineage: Bacteria > Pseudomonadati > Pseudomonadota > Betaproteobacteria > Burkholderiales > Comamonadaceae > Variovorax > Variovorax sp. 20P10.2.4. The sequence continues at coordinate 895 of NZ_JBZAYE010000383.1, read as the reverse complement.
CGTGCCGGTCCAGAAGTTCCTGGCCAACAAGCCGCCGGAAGTGAACACCGACGCGAACGCCCAGTACTGCAACTGAGCGGCATGAACGAGGGCCGGCGCGAGCCGGTCGTCTTCGGCCGATAAAAAGAAAAGGGAGCAGGGGGAAAAGGCGCGCAGACAAAGCGCCGGCAGGCACGGGACCGCGGACATCCGCAGGTCGCGTGCCTGCTTTTTTTTGCCTGCGCGAACCAGTGCCTACCAATCTTCCTTCACTGCCAGCACTGCATCCTTGCCGGCCGCGGCCCGCCCCGCCATCCACGCGGTGACGGTGCCCGCGGCCACCACGGCCGCGCACAGCGCGAGCAGCCGGCCCCAGGGCAGCAGCAGGTCCATGGTCCAGTGGAAGCTCTGCGGATTGACCACCTTCACCAGCACCACCGACACCGCGAGGCCCAGGCCCAGTCCGGCCACCGCGCCGATGGCGGTCCAGGCGGCGCCTTCGCCGGCCACCACCGCGAGCACCTGCGCGCGCGTGAAGCCCAGGTGCGCGAGCAGGCCGAATTCCTTGCGCCGCGCGAGCACCTGCGCGCTGAAGCTCGCAGCGATGCCGAACAGCCCGATCGCGATCGCCACCGCCTGCAGCCAGTAGGTGACCGCGAAGCTGCGATCGAAGATGCGCAGCGAGACCGCGCGGATCTGGCCGACGGATGCGATCTCTACTTCCGAGCCCGCGCGTTGCGCCGCCAGTGCGCGCACCGCTTCCTGCACCGCGCCTTCCGAGGCGCCGGGCGCGAGCCACAGCGCGACGTCGCTGACGTCGCGATCGCCGGTCAGGCGCTCGAAGTCGCGTGCCTCGATCGCGATGGCGCCGAACTGCCGCGCATAGTCGCGCCACACGCCGGCCACGAAGAAGGTG
>NZ_JBZAYE010000382.1:0-7236 GCF_058244205.1 Variovorax sp. 20P10.2.4 | reverse complement strand
CGAGGAAGGCATAGCCGCCGAACAGCTCGCGGTGCACGGGGATGTCCGACAGCAGCAGCGGCACGCCCAGCGTTGCCGCCTCGGCGGCGGAGAGGTTGAAGCCCTCGAAGCGCGACAGCGAGATGAAGGCCTGCGCGCCGCGGTAGAGGCCGATCAGCTCCTCGCGCGACACCAGCCCGCGGTGGCGCACGCAGCCGCGCAGCGAGGGCACCTCGGCCGCGACCATGCGCGCCACCTCGGCCGCGCCGTTGCCCGTGATGTCGAGCCGGTCGACCAGCCCCGCGCGCTTCATGCGCTCGAACAGCCGCAAGGTGCCGCCGAAGTTCTTGTGCGGGTAGTAGTGGTAGGCCGCGATCAGGTAGCGCTCGCCCGCGGGCGCGGCCTCGGGCGGGGTCTGCATGGCGACCGCGTCGACCGGGTTGAAGATCACCGTCGAATGCGCGCAAGACCCGAAATGGCGCTCGAAGTCCTGCTGGCTGCTGCGGCTGATGAACACCACCTGCGCGTGGCTGCGCGCGAGCCGGCGCAGGTTCCAGTCGAGCCAGAGCCGCTTGGCGCGGCTGAAATGCTCGGGATGGGCCTTGTACTGCAGGTCGTGCACGATCACGATCGCGTCGCGGTGCCGGCCGAACAGAGCGAAGGGCAGGAAGTAGTTGGGGAACAGCGAGCACAGCCGCCGTTCCGCGCGCCAGGCATGCAGCTGGTGGGCGTTGTAGAGCAGGGTCTCGAGCACGAAGCGGCTGAGCCCGGTGCGGCGCGCGAGCTCGAACAGCCGCGGGTGCCGCTCGCTGGCCGAGGCGATCGCCTCGCCGGCCGACAGCCGCATGCTGCGCAGCAGCACCTCGCAGACGTTGAGCACGCCGCCGGCGCCGCGGTTGAGCCGCAGCGTGTCGTAGAAGAGGTAGTCGGGCATCGAGGAGTTCATGTGTTGGCGGCAGGACGGGGTACGAGCGCGCGGCGCGCGGGACCGAAGCCGGTGCACAGGGCACCGACCAGCAGCGCCGCGATCAGCCCCGAGGCCGCGAACGGACCCCAGCCCAGGATCGGCCCGCGCATGAAGGGCACGTAGGCCGCGAGCAGCACCAGTGCCGCGAAGTAGCCGCGCGAGAGCGGGCCGTGCGTGTCGATCGCGCGGTCGACCCGGCGGAACAGGCTCGAGAGCAGGAAGCCGAACACCAGCGGGCCCGGCAGGCCGAAGTCGAAGAAGACGGTGGCGAATTGCGCCAGCGACAGGTTGCTCTGCGAGAAGTTGCCGAGCACGGCGGGCCAGCCCAGCGGGTCGAAGTCGGGAAACAGCTTCATGTCGCGCGGCAGCACGAACGAGAAGCCCGACAGCAGGTAGCGGCCGAAGCCGAGATCGGGCGACGGTGCGCGTTCCAGCAGGCCGGCCACCACGTACATCGCATCGAAGTCGGGGCTGTAGGGAAAGGTCGCGAGCGACTCGCCCCACATGCTGCCGCGCGACAGCAGGTTGAACACCGGGCCCAGGCCCGCGATGGCGGCGAAGACGACGAAGGCCAGGGTCCAGCGCCGCGAGCGGCCGAGACAGTGGATCAACAGCGGCAGCAGGCCGATCAGCAGGATCTGGCGCGCGGTGTTGACCGGGTTCGCCGCGATGGCGGCCGCGGCCAGCGCCAGCGCGGCCAGGCACCAGGCAGTGGCCGTGCGCTGGCGCAGCGCATGGATCGCCAGCGCGACGAAGCACATCAGCACCACCAGCTTGGGCAGCGTCGAGTAGACGATGAAGTCCAGCGGCGGGTTCTCGATCTCGCCGGGCAGGCCGCGCGCCACGAAGTTGAGGTCCGCGCGCGCCAGCAGCACCGCGAAGGCCGCGCCCAGCAGGCCCAGCAACAGCAGCGGGTGCGCCGCGCCGGGCGCCGGCGCGGTGCCCGGATCGCGCAATGGTGGATCGACGACGCCGAAGCGCGCCGCCTCCACGCCGGCCATGTACAGCAGCAGCAGCATCAGCGCCTGCGTGTGCGCCACCGTGCCGATCACGCCGGCCTCCCAGAAGCTCAGGTCCTGCGCGATCTGGATCGCCGGCGCGAGCGAAAAGTAGGTCAGCAGGGTGGTGTAGTGCACGAGCAGGAACACGCTCGCGCCCGGGCCGCCGAGCAGCGCGAGCTGCAGCAGCGACAGCAGGAACACCGCCACGTAGCCCCACACCGGGTCGAGCAGGCCGCACAGCATCGCCGCGGCGAGGCCGCACCAGAAGCACAGGATTCTCATGAGCGCCTCGTCGTTCGTTCGTTTGTTCGTTCGAGGGCGGCGGCGCTCAGGCCGGCGCCAGGGTCTCGACCGGCCGCACCGCGCGGCTGTAGTCGGCATAGGTGCGCCGCAGCCCGTCGGTCAGCGGCATCGTGGCGTGCCAGCCGATGCTGGCGGCGCGCGACACCTCGAGCAGCTTGCGCGGCGCGCCGTCGGGCTGCGAGGTGTCGAACTGGATCCGCCCGCGGTAGCCGACCACCTCGCGGATGTGCTCGGCCAGCTCGGCGATCGACAGGTCGTCCCCGGTGCCGAGGTTGATGTGGGCGCGCATCGGCTCGGTGTGCGTGTCGTAGACGGCGCGCGAGAGGTTCATCACCGCGATGCAGCCGTCGACCATGTCGTCGACGTAGAGGAACTCGCGGCGCGCGCGACCCGTGCCCCAGATCAGCACGCTGGGCGCGGCGGTGGACTTGGCGAGGTGGAAGCGCCGGATCAGCGCCGGCACCACGTGGCTGTTCTCGAGGTGGTAGTTGTCGCCGGGCCCGTAGAGGTTGCTCGGCATCACGCTGCGGTAGTCGATGCCGTGCGAGGCGCCGTACTGCCGGTTGTAGCTCTCGCACAGCTTGATGCCGGCGATCTTGGCGATCGCGTAGGGCTCGTTGGTCGGCTCGAGCTGGCCGCCGAGGAGCGCCTCCTCGGCGATCGGCTGGTCGGCCAGGCGCGGGTAGATGCAGCTCGAGCCGAGGAACAGCAGCCGCGTGACGTTCGCAAGGAAAGCCTGGTGCGTCACGTTGGCCGCGATCATCAGGTTCTGGTAGATGAACTCGGCCGGGTAGCTCATGTTGGCGTGGATGCCGCCGACCTTGGCCGCGGCCAGGTAGACCTGGTCGATGCGTTCGCTCGCGAAGAAGCGGCGCACCGCCTCCTGGTCGAGCAGGTCGAGCGCCTCGCGGTCGCGCGTGACGACCTCGTGGCCCATGGCGCGCAGGCGCCTCGAGAGCGATTGGCCCACCATGCCGCGATGGCCTGCAACGTAGATACGCATAGGTTCTTTCGTGAAGTTCGGAATCCGGGATCGATGACTGCGGCGGCTTCGCTAGCCCGAGCCGCGCGCGCCGGCCACCACGGCGAAGGTCTTGAACAAAATGGCCACGTCGTGGCGCAGCGACAGCGTGGCGACGTAGTCGGCGTCCATCGCGGCGCGGCGCCGATAGCTCACCTCGCTGCGGCCGCTGATCTGCCACAGGCCGGTGATGCCGGGGCGCACCGCGCAGTAGTGGCCCCAGTAGCCGCCGTACAGGTCCTTCTGCGAGAACATGCAGGGGCGCGGGCCGACCATGCTCATGTCGCCCTTGAGCACGTTCCAGAACTGCGGCAGCTCGTCGATGCTGTACTTGCGCAGGATCGCGCCGAAGGGCGTGATGCGCGGGTCGCGGTCCAGCTTCTGGTACTTGGCCCACTGCAGCCGCGCCGCCGCGTCCTCGCGCAGGTGGCGCGCCAGCACCCCGTCGGCATCGGCCACCATCGAGCGGAACTTGTAGAAGCGGAACACGCGGCCGTTCTTGCCGTAGCGCGGCTGCATGTAGATCGCGGGCCGGCCCGAACTCAGCAGCACGCCGATCCACACCAGCGCATAGGCCCAGCCGAACAGCAGGAAGAAGCTGCCCGCCATGGCGATGTCGACGCCGCGCTTGGCGGCCATCAGCGCGCGCCCCTCGAGCGAAGGCGCGGCCGGCGCGGTCTGCAGCAGGCTCATGCGGCCGCCCCCGTTGCGCCCGGCGCGGCCAGCGGCGGCGTGAGGGCCGGATACTCGTGCGCGCGCACCCGGTAGGCGCCATAGCGGTAGGCATGGCTGCCGTAGTAGCGCTGCCGCGCATCGAGCGCGTTGAGCACCACGCCCTGGAAGCGCGCGCCCGCATGCCGCAGCTCCTTGATGCTCTGCGTCAGGTCGCCGAGCTCGTTGTCGCCGGCGCGCGCCACCATCAGCAGCGTGCCCATGTGAACGGCCATCTCGGGCGCCTCCGAGGCCAGCAGCGTGGGCGGTGCATCGACGATCACCGTGTCGTAGCGCTGCGAGAGCCGATCGAGCAGCCGCGCGAAGGCATCGCCGCACAGCAGGCCGGTGGGGTCGCGCGGCGGCACGCCGCTGGCCATCACGTCGAGTTGCGGCAGCACGGCGCGGTGGATCGCGGCCCGTTCGTCGATCTCGCCGAGCAGCAGCTCCGCCAGGCCGTCCTGCGGCGCCAGTCCGAAGTACGGCCCCAGGCTGCTGCGCCGCAGGTCGGCGTCGATCAGCAGCACGCGCCGGCCGCCGGCGGCGAGCACGACCGCCAGGTTGGCCGACACGAAGCTCTTGCCGGCGCCGGGCGTGGCGCTCGACACCATGATGCGGTTGTTGCGCGCGCCCGGCAGTGCGAACTTGAGCGCGGTGCGCAGCCGGCGCACGCCCTCGAGCGCCGGGTCTTCGGGGTGCTGCATGGCCAGCACGTGCACGCCGGGCAGGCCGTGCTGCGCCGCGCGATCGAGCAGGCGCTGGTGCCGGCTCAGCGCCACCGTGCTGTAGACCTCGAGCCCGGTGTGGGCCTCGATCTCGGCCGGGCTCGCGACCGTGGCGCGCCACGAGCGGCGCAGCAGCACCGCGCCCAGGCCCGCGAACAGACCCGCCACCAGCGCCAGGCCCATCGCGATCGCCGCCCTGGGGCGGATCGGCTTCTCGGGCTGCAGCGCCGGGTCGAGTACGCGCACGTTGCCGATGCGGCCCTCCTTCGCGAGTCGCATCTGCAGCGAGCTGTTGAGCAGCGCCACGTAGAGGTCGGTGTTGACCTTGATGTCGCGCTGCATGCGCAGCGCGTTCTGCTGCAGCTGCGGCATGCGCCGGATGCTGAGCTCGACGGTGCCGAGCCCCTTGCGCAACGCGGCGATCTGCGCGTCGATGGTCTGCACGCTGGGATCGCGCGCGGTGAAGCGCTCGGTGAGCTCGAGCCGCTTCTGGGTGGCGTCGAAGAGCTTGGCCTGCAGGGTCACGTTCTGCGTCAGCGCATTGCGTGCCTCGTCGTCCAGGCTGATGGTGCCGTTCTGGTTGCGGTACTGGTTGTAGGCTTCCTCGGACTGCTCGAGCTGCGACTTGAGCTTGGGCAGCTCGCCGCCCAGGAAGTCGAGCGCGCGCTGCGCCTGCGCGGTCTTCTGGTCGATGTTCAGCCGCACATAGAGCCGCGCCACCTCGTTGAGCAGGGTGGCCAGCTGCATGCGGTCGCCGTGCTGCCAGCTCAGGTCCATCACCGAGGACTGCTTGCCCTTCTCGATCACGCGCAGGTCGCGCTGCAGCGCGAGCAGCGTGAGCTGCTTCGACTGGCGCACCAGCTCGAACTGCGCGCCCGGCAGGCCGGCCATCGAGCCCACCAGCAGGTGCAGCGGCCCGAGCGCGGTCTCCACGTCGAGCGGCGCCCCCACCGTGCCGACGATGGGCTCGGCCAGCTTCGGATGCGTCAGCGTGAAGCTGCTGCGCGTGCCCGCCGTGAGCAGGAAGCGCGAGCCCTCGAGTTCGGGCGGCACGTCCATCTGCGCGACGACGATGCGCTCGGCGCCGTGGACGTAGCCGCCCATGCCCAGCAGGCCGGGCTGCGACAGTTCCCTGGTGCCGCGCGCGAGCCAGGCGCCGATCAGCGGCAGGTACAGCGGCCGGGCCTCGATGTAGAGCTTGGTGTCCTCGATCGCCTGGCCCAGCACCAGCCGCGACTTGAGGATCTCGGCCTCGCCCGCGGTCGGCGTCTTGGCGTTGAGCGCGCTGCTCGCCGACTCGCCCAGCAGGGTGCCGCCCGAGCGCTCGGCGTCTTCCACCTGCAGCAGCACGTTGGCCTCGTACACGCGCGGACCGAACAGGGTGTAGAGCGCGCCCAGCAGCAGCGCGGCCGCGACGAACTTCGCGATCGTCCAGCGGTTGTCGAGGAAGAGGTCAATGTGTTCCCGCAGGCGCGAGCGCGCCAGGGGAGCATCGGCCGGCGGGTCCGCGGGCGCGGGGGCCGCGATGAGCGATCGGGCATTCATGGGTTCACCTCGTGGTCTGTCGGGGGCGGGAGCGGGGGAGCCTGGCGAGCGGTGCGCCATCAGCGGCGGCTCGCCGTGCCGCCGAGGTTCACGACCTGGGCGGCGGGCAGGATCAGGCTGATCACGCGGTTCCAGCGCACCAGCGGCACCGGGTCGATGTAGACCACGTCGCGCGGCCGCAGCTCGAAGCGGTCCGCCAGCGCGAGCGCCACCGGGTTCTTCGCGTCGAGGTGGTAGACGTCGGGCACGTCGCCGCTCGCGTTGCGCACCACGTAGATCTGTCCGGGCGAGGAGGTCTGCAGCTCGGGACCGCCGGCGTCGCCGAGCGCCTCGTTGAGGCTCAGCCGGCCGTTGCGCATCAGCAGGGCCGAGGGCCGCAGGATCTCGCCCATCACGTAGACGCGGCTGTCGTCGCGCGTGCCGACGTTCACGACGTCGCCGCTGCGCAGCGGGATGCGGCCCGCGTCGTAGCCCTGGACCTGCAGCGCCGGCAGGTCGATCGTCAGCGCGCGCCCGCCGCGCGTGAGCACGATGCGCGAGCGGTCGGCGCTGGCGTTGGTGCTGCCCGCGCGGCTCAGGGCCTCGGCCAGCGTCATCGGCACGTCGGTGAAGATCTGCAGGCCCGGCATGCGCACGTCGCCCTCCACGTAGACGCGGCGGCTGCGGAAAGTCTGGATGCGCGCGCTGACCAGCGGGTCCTTGACGAAGGGCGCGATGCGCCTGGCGATCATCTCGGAGGCGGCGCTCTCGGTCAGGCCTTCCACCTTGGTGCGGCCGATGTAGGGAAAGCTGATCTCGCCTTCGCCGTCCACGATGAAGCCCGGCGCGACGCTCACGCCGGTGGCGTCGGTCTGCTGCGAGATCACGGCGCCCTGGCTGGGCATCAGCTCCGGATGGCGGTAGACCACGATGCCGATCACGTCGCCGGCGCCGATCGTGTAGGCCGGCGACTTGCCGAACAGTTCGCGGACCTCGGGCGACGGC
>NZ_JBZAYE010000381.1:0-7285 GCF_058244205.1 Variovorax sp. 20P10.2.4 | reverse complement strand
CGGTCGCTGCGTTCGCCATCGTGCTCAGAAGGTGAAGCCCAGCCGCACGTGCAGCCGGAACTTGCGCGTGTCCACGCCGTAGGCCAGGTCGGCCTGCACCGGCCCGACCGGGCTGCGCCAGCGCGTGCCCACGCCCACGCCGACCTTGGGCTTGAGCTCGCTGGGCTTGTCGGCCACCGCGCCGGCGTCGACGAACACCACGCTCTCGAAGTCGGTGAGCTTGTCCTTGTAGACGAAGGGGCGCTGCCACTCGAGGCTCAGCACGCCGAGGTAGCGGCCCGCCACGGTCTGGCCGTCGGCGCGCACCGTGCCGATGTCGCGGTAGGCGTAGCCGCGCACCGTGGTGTCGCCGCCGGTCAGAAACATCAGGGTGGACGGGATCTGCGCCGAGTCCTTGCCGACCACCGCGCCGGCCTCGGCACGCAATTGCAGGCGGCTGCGGCGCGCCAGCGTGGCGGCGTCCTTGCCGTCGGCCCAGCCGACCGGCACGATGCCGAGCCAGCGAACGTAGGTGCGCGTGAACGGCAGTTGCTGGCCGGTCAGCGTGTAGCCTGCGGCCAGCTCGAGCGCGAGGCCGTAGCCGCGCCGCGGCGAGCCGTTGTCGTCGAAGTAGCGCCCGGTCCAGCCCCAGTTGGCGGTCACGGCCGAGGCCGAGGGCGGGGCGTCGGTGCCGCGGTTGGTCGCGTAGTCGTACTGCAGGAAGTAGCTGCGGTCGATGTGGTCGCTGGTCTTGTTGCGTCCGCCACGCAGCCGGCCGCTGTCGACCACGTAGCTGCCCGACTGCTCGCTCTTGAGCTCGGCGCCCGAGAACCAGCGCCAGCCGTCATCGCCGGGGATCGCCTTCCACTCGGTGCCCAGCGACTGGATGTCGCGGTCCACCGACAGCCGCGACACCGCGCGCCAGCCCAGCAGCGGCAGCTGGTTGTGGATGTGGTCGATCGACAGGCGCGGCCCGTTGTCGGTGGTGAAGCCCACGCCCAGCACCACCTTCTGCAGCGGCGCCTCGCGCAGCTGCGCGATGACGGGCGCGGCCAGCGGCGTGCCGCTCTCGGTGTCGAGCGTGAGGAACACCGAATCGAAATAGCCGCTGCTGGCCAGGCGCTGCTGGGCATCGAGCAGCTTCTGCTGGTCGTAGTCGGCGCCGCTGGGCAGCTGCGCGATGCGGCGGATGCCGTCGGCGCTGTAGCGCTGGTTGCCGCGCAAGAGCAGCGGGCCGAACTTGTAGGCCGGGCCCGACTGGTAGGTGGCGCTGAGGCGGGCCTCGTGGCGGTCGGCGTCGACCTCGGCGCGGCTGATCTCGATGTTGCCGGTGGGGAAGCGCTTGGCCGTGAGGCTGCGCAGCGCGACCGCCTTGGCGTCGTCCCAGGCCTGCTGGGTGAAGGGCTGGCCGGCGCGCAGCGCCCAGGCGGTGCGGATGGTGTCGCGCTGCGATTCGGCGCTCGGGTCGTCGGCGATCGGGCCGGCATAGCTGAGCTGCACGTTGCTCACGGTCGTGATCTCGCCGGGCTCGACGGTGACCACGATCTCGCGCGGCGCCTTGTCGCTCGCGGGCGTCTCGTGCAGCTCGAGCGTGAGCGCGGGCGTGAAGTAGCCCAGCGTGGCGAGCAGCTCGCGCGCATTGGCCTCGGCCGCGACCATCAGGCGCGAGATCTCGGTGGCGCCGAGGTCGTCGAGCGTCTTGTAGCGCTGGATCTCGAGGTGCAGCGAGAGGTACTCGCGCACGCTGTCTGGGCCGCGCACGTCGACCGAGAAGGCATCGCGGCGCTTGCCGTCCTTGCCCTCCCTCTCGCCGTCCGTGGACGCGCTGGCCGCGCGGTCGCCGCCGTCGCTCACCAGCGCGGGGGTGGACGCGGCCGAGTCGCCCGCGTCCTTTTTCGGCAGCAGGCTGCAGCCTTGCAAAAGCAGGACGCCGGAAAAAAGCAATGCCGGCCAACACGCCGGCAAAACGACACGAACCACCCTGAACATGGGCGACGATTCTGACAGCATGATCCGGCGCGTCCGTGTCGGACGCGTTCGGATACATGGATGTGCGGGCCGCCAGGCCCGCGCGGCCGGGGCTCGGGGGCGGTCAAGGCCCGGTATGCCGGGAGGTCTTTTCCGCTACTTGGACAGCAGCCGCATCGCCTCTTCGAGGCCGCGCAGGGTCAGCGGGTACATGCGGTTGGACATCAGCTGCTGCATCACCGAGATGCTCTGGCGGTACTGCCACACGCCCTGGGGCTCGGGGTTGATCCAGGCGAACTTGGGGAAGGCGTGCGTGAGGCGCTGGATCCACTCGGCGCCGGCTTCCTCGTTGTTGTATTCGACGCTGCCGCCGGGCTGCAGGATCTCGTAGGGGCTCATGGTCGCGTCGCCCACGAAGATCAGCTTGTAGTCCTTGTTGTACTTGCGCAGGATGTCCCAGGTCGCGAACTTCTCCGAGAAGCGGCGCCGGTTGTTCTTCCACATGAAGTCGTAGACGCAGTTGTGGAAGTAGTAGAACTCCAGGTGCTTGAACTCGGTCTTCACGGCCGAGAACAGTTCCTCCACGCGCTGGATGTGCTCGTCCATCGTGCCGCCCACGTCCATCAGCAGCAGCACCTTGACGTTGTTGTGGCGCTCGGGCCGCATCTTGATGTCGAGGAAGCCGGCGTTGGCCGCGGTCGAGTGGATGGTGTCGTCGAGGTCCAGCTCTTCCTCGTGGCCCTCGCGCGCGAACTTGCGCAGCCGGCGCAGCGCGACCTTGATGTTGCGCGTGCCGAGTTCCTGCGTGTCGTCGTAGTCCTTGTAGGCGCGCTGGTCCCAGACCTTGACCGCGCTCTTGTTCTTGCCGGCGCCGCCGATGCGGATGCCCTGCGGGTTGTAGCCGCCGTGGCCGAAGGGCGAGGTGCCGCCGGTGCCGATCCACTTGCTGCCGCCCTCGTGCCGTTCCTTCTGCTCCTCGAAGCGCTTCTTGAGCGTCTCCATGAGCTCGTCCCAGCCCATCTTCTCGATCTTGGCTTTTTCCTCGGCCGAGAACTCGCGCTCCAGCGTCTTGCGCAGCCAGTCGAGCGGCACTTCCTTGGTGAAGTCGGTCAGCATCTCCACGCCCTTGAAGTAGGCGGCGAAGGCGCGGTCGAACTTGTCGTAGTGCTTCTCGTCCTTCACGAGCGCGGTGCGCGAGAGGTAGTAGAAGTCGTCGAGGCCATAGGCGTCGTCGGAATTCGGGCCCACCACGTCGGCTTGCAGCGCCTCGAGCAGGGTCAGGTATTCCTTGACGGAGACCGGCAGCTTGGCCGAGCGCAGGGTGTAGAAGAAATCGATGAGCATGGGACGCTCCTTGGGAGTTTCAGTCGCGCGGCTTGTCGAGCAGGTAGAGCAGCTGCGCCCTGACCTCGGGCCATTCGCCCGCGCGCAAGCTGTACATCACGGTGTCGCGGATGGTGCCGTCGCGGCGCATCGCGTGGCCGCGGATCACGCCGTCCTTCTTCGCGCCCAGGCGCTCGATCGCGCGCTGCGAGGCGTGGTTGAAGTTGTCGGTGCGCCAACCCACCACGTTGCAGCCCAGCGTGTCGAAGGCATGCGTGAGCATCAGCAGCTTGCAGGTGGTGTTGACGTGGGTGCGCTGGCAGCGCTTGGCGTACCAGGTGTAGCCGATCTCCACGCGCTTCACGGCCGGCAGGATGTCGTGGAAGCTGGTGCTGCCGAGCACGGTGCCGGTGGCTTCCTCGGTCACGGCGAAGGCGAAGCGGTCGGCGGTCTTGAGCGCGGTCTCGATGTAGGCGCGCGTGTCCTGCGGCTCGGGCACCGAGGTCACGCGCAGCTTCCAGAGCTCGCCGTCGGCGGCCGCGGCGCGCAGGCCCTCTTCGTGCACGAGCGCGAGCGGTACCAGCGCGAGGCCGCGCGATGTCAGGGTGACGGGTTCGACGAAAGCCATGGTTGCGCGGTGTCTCGTGTCGTTCAGGGCGCCGGCTTGCCGTAGCGCCGGTCGTACCAGGCGCGCGCGAGCTGCACGCCCGCGCCGCCGCCGAGGCCGATCAGCAGGATGCCGAAGATCTCGCGGTTGCCGTAGCCGTTGGGGCCGAAGGCATCGAGGCCGAAGTACAGGCCGATCCAGCGGCCGAGCAGTGCGCCGATGACGAACAGCACGGCCTGGGCCACGCCCAGCACCAGCAGCTGGCCGACGGGAGGCGATGGCCGCACAGGCATGAGCGACGCTGCCTCAGCGGTTGTTGCGCTGCATGAAGACCAGCTTCTCGAACAGGGTCACGTCCTGCTCGTTCTTGAGCAGCGCGCCCACCAGCGGCGGCACGGCGACCTTGTCTTCCTTGCTCTGCAGCGCCTCGAGCGGGATGTCCTCGGCCACCAGCAGCTTGAGCCAGTCGAGCAGCTCGGAGGTCGAGGGCTTCTTCTTCAGGCCGGGCAGGTTGCGCACGTCGTAGAAGGTCTTCATGGCCGCGGCCAGCAGTTCCTGCTTGAGGCCGGGGAAGTGCACGTCGACGATGCTGCGCATGGTCTCGGCATCGGGGAACTTGATGTAGTGGAAGAAGCAGCGGCGCAGGAAGGCGTCAGGCAGCTCCTTCTCGTTGTTCGAGGTGATGAAGACCAGCGGACGGTGCTTGGCCCGGATCAGCTCGCGCGTCTCGTAGCAGTAGAACTCCATGCGGTCGAGTTCGCGCAGCAGGTCGTTCGGGAATTCGATGTCGGCCTTGTCGATCTCGTCGATCAAGAGCGCCACCGGCTGCTCGGCCGTGAAGGCCTGCCACAGCACGCCCTTGACGATGTAGTTGTGGATGTCGCGCACGCGCTCGCCGCCATCCAGGTCCTTGAGCTGCGAGTCGCGCAGGCGGCTCACCGCGTCATACTCGTAGAGGCCCTGCTGCGCCTTGGTGGTCGACTTGATGTGCCACTGCAGCAGCGGCAGGTTCAGCGCCTGGGCCACTTCCTCGGCCAACATGGTCTTGCCGGTGCCGGGTTCGCCCTTGACGAGCAGCGGGCGCTTGAGGGTGATGGCGGCATTGACCGCGAGCATCAGGTCCTGTGTCGCGACGTAGTTGTCTGAGCCCTTGAATTTCATGCGTGAACGGGAGGCTGTGGTGGAGAAAAGAACACACTCGATCGGCAACGTGCGTCCTTCGGGTCGGCCCGCACAGGCGCCCGCGGGAGCCTTGCATATAATCGAAAGTTGGTTCGAAAAACGGTATCTCCACGAGATTGTGCGCGCAAAATGAACAAGTTGTTGACCACGATGTTTGCCCTTGCTGTCGCTTGCGGGACGGTGTCGGTACAAGCCCAGCAAGTCACGGGCAAGCCCCAGGACGGCGCCAAGAAGGTCCAGATGTGCGTGGGTTGCCACGGCATCATCGGCTACCAGGCTAGCTTTCCTGAAATCCACAAGGTGCCGATGATCGCGGGCCAGAGCGCCACGTACATCACGGCGGCGCTCACCGCCTACAAGGGCGGCGACCGCAAGCACCCAACCATGCGCGCGATCGCCGACACGCTCACCGAGCAGGACATCGCCGACCTCGCCGCCTACTACAGCCAGCTCGGCGTGAAGGAAGGCGACGCGCCCCCGGCCGCGCTGGCCAAGGCCATGCCCGAGAACATCCAGGCGCTGATCAAGAAGAACGGCGAGGACAACAGCTGCACCAAGTGCCACGGCGCCAACTTCAACACCCCGAACGACGGCACCGTGCCCAAGCTGGCCGGCCAGCATGCCGACTACCTGTTCGTGGCGCTGAAGTCCTACCGCGTGAAGAACAACATCCACCTCGGCCGCTCGAACGCCGTGATGGCCGGCCAGGTCGAGTCGAAGAAGTTCAGCAACGCCGAGCTCAAGACCCTCGCGAGCTACATCGCCTCGGTGCCGGGCGAGCTCAAGACAGTGCCCGAGTCGCGCATCCACCACGCCGAGAAGTAACAGCGCGCGAGCCGGTCCGCCGGCCCTGCGCAAGAAGCAAAAAGCCCGCGGACGCGGGCTTTTTGCTTTCCGGGAGGCGGGCGTGTTCAGTGCCCGGCCGCCGCCCCGGCGCCCCGGCCGGCATCGGCCGCATGCGGGTGCACCACCTGCTTGACCAGCAGCGCCACGGTCGCGATCAGCGCCGGCACCGCCAGCACCGCGAAGATCTGGGCGAAGCCCAGCTGCCGGCTGGCCAGTTCGGCCACCAGGAACGAACCCGCGATGCCGCCGAAGCGGCCCAGGCCCAGCATCCAGGCGATGCCGGTGGCGCGGCCCTGCGTCGGGTAGAAGGCCGCGGCCAGCGCCGGCATCGAGGACTGCGCGGTGTTCATCAGCGTGCCGCCGAGCAGCACCGTCAGCACCAGCGCCGCGAGGCTGCCGAGCGACTGGCCGATCAGGTAGACGCTGGCCGCGGTCAGCGCATAGCCGGTGGCGATCACCAGGTTGGCGTTGAAGCGGTCCATCAGCCAGCCGAAGAAGATGGCGCCCACGCCGCCGAGCGCGAACAGCGCCGAGATCACAGTCGCGGTCTGCGGCGGCACGTTGGCCTCGCGGAACAGGATCGGCATCCAGTTGATCATGGCGTAGAAGATCACCAGCCCCATGAAGTAGGCGATCCACAGCATGGCCGAGCCCACGAGGTAGCGCGGCGAGAGCACCAGCGCGAGGCCGCCGCCGCTGCCGTCCACGGGCGCCGGGCCGGCCTCGGTGAGGGTGAAGGCGCGCGCCTGCGCCGCGCTCTCGGAGATGCGGCGCAGCACGGCGCGGATGCGCTCGGTGGCGTACTTCTTCGCGACCATGTAGCGCGCCGATTCGGGCAGCAGCGTCGCCATCAGCAGCACCAGCGCCAGCGGCGCGATGCCGCCGAGCACCAGCACGCTGCGCCAGCCCAGGTGCGGGATCATCCAGGCCGCGAGGAAGCCGCCGAGTGCCGCGCCCAGCGGGAAGCCGCAGAACATGGTGTTGGTGATGGTGGCGCGCCGGTGGCTCGGGCAGTACTCGCTCATCAGCGTCACCGCGTTGGGCATGGCCGCGCCCAGGCCGAGCCCGGTGACGAAGCGCAGCCCCACCAGCTGCGGCATGTTCTGCGAGAAAGCCGAGGCCAGGCAGCCCAGGCCGAACACCAGCACCGCGCCCATAGGGTCTGCTAACACCATGCAAGGGGTCGCGAAGCTCGCCATAGCCCGCCCATCAAGGCGCGCGACGCCGTGTGTGCGTCCGCACACGCAAGGAGCGCAACGCCGAGGGGCGGGCTATGGCGAGCTTCCCTCCGGGCTGCTGCGCCAAGGGGCCGTCTGCGGCGTTGCCCGCGCTTGCAAGGCGGACGCCTTGCTGCGCGCGAGCGCCTTGCATCCAGCCCCT
>NZ_JBZAYE010000380.1:0-7314 GCF_058244205.1 Variovorax sp. 20P10.2.4 | reverse complement strand
TTCAAGGCCCACCGCTTCACCGAATATTCCCTCTGAGTTCCTCCCGATCCGATCCCGACCGGCCCAGCCCCCGCCAGGAGTGTTTGCCATGAACCCACCCGTGCCCCCCGCCCGCCCGCCTTCCGTCTCGCGCGCCACCGCCCTGCTCGCGCTCGGCCTCGCCGCCGGCACCGCCTTCGCCCAGGGCGCGCCCGGCGCCGGCCAGACGCTGCGCATCCAGATCAACTCGGATATCCGCAGCACCGACCCCGGCGGCAACCGCGACGACAACACCGACAACGTGCTGCTGCACGTCGGCGAGGGCCTGGTCGCGCTGCGCGAGGACACCTCGGTCGGCCCCATGCTCGCGAGCAAGGTCGACACCTCGGCCGATGGCCTGAGCTACACCTTCACGCTGCGCGACGGCGTGAAGTTCCAGAACGGCGCCACGCTCACGGCCGACGACGTGGTCTGGAGCTGGCAGCGCTACCTCAAGCCCACCAGTGGCTGGCGCTGCCTCAGCGAGTTCGACGGCAAGGGTATGACCAAGGTGCTCTCGGTGGAGGCGCCGAGCCCGAAGACGGTGGTGTTCAAGCTCGACCGCGCGAGCGCGCTGTTCCTCACCATGATGGCGCGGCCCGACTGCGGCGGCGCGGCCATCCTGCACCGCAGCTCGGTCGGCGCCGACGGCCAGTGGAAGGAGCCGGTGGGCACCGGCCCCTACAAGCTCAAGGAATGGAAGCGCGGCCAGTACGTGGAGCTCACCCGCTTCGACGGCTACACCGCGCGCGCCGAGCCGCGCGACGGCCTCACGGGCGGCAAGAAGGCCGAGGTCGAGAACCTGCGCTTCGTCGTCATCCCCGACTCGGCCGCGGCCAAGGCCGCGCTCTACAGCGGCGGCATCGACGCCTTCATCAGCCCCAGCCCGTCGGACGTGATCGAGATGCGCGGCCGCGGCGACGTGCGCGTGGACACCACGCCGGTGATGACCATGGTCGCGCTGCTGCTGCAGACCAACGACCCCGTGCTCAAGGACGTGCGCATCCGCCGCGCGCTGGCGCTGGCGCTCGACACGCCCGAGATCGCGCGCTCGGTCACCGAGGGCCTGTCGGCCGTCAACAACTCGGTCGTGCCCTCGACCAGCCCCTACTACGACGCGGCGCAGGCCGGCGGCTTCAAGCGAGACATCGCCGCCGCGAAGAAGCTGCTGGCCGAGGCCGGCTACCGCGGCCAGCCGATCCGCATGATCGCCAACAAGCGCTACGAGGCGCTCTACTCGGCCGCCGTGCTGGTGCAGGCCATGGCGACCGAGGCCGGCATCAACATCGAGCTCGAGGTGCTCGACTGGGCCACCCAGCTCGACCGCTACACCAAGGGCCAGTACCAGAGCATGGCCTTCGTCTACTCGGCGCGCATCGATCCCGCGCTCAACTACGAGATGGTGTCGGGCGACAAGGCCGCGCAGCCGCGCAAGGTCTGGGACAGCGCCTTCGCCCAGACCCGGCTGGCCGAGACCATGGTCTCGCGCGACAAGGCACGGCGCCAGGTGCTGTTCGACGAGATGCACCAGCAGATGCTGCAGGACGTGCCGATGATCGTGCTGTTCAACGCCAGCGACGCCACCGCCATGCGCAAGAACGTGGTCGGCTTCAAGGGCTGGGCGCCGGCCAAGCCGCGCTTCTGGAACGTGCGGCTGGCAGCCGCCGGCGGCTGACGGGGGCCACGCCTTCATGCCCGCCTACCTCCTGCGCCGGATCGCGATGACGATCCCGACGCTGCTGCTGGTCTCCATCGCGGTCTTCGCGCTGATGCGGCTGATCCCGGGCGACCCGATGCTGCTGATGCTCGGCGAAGGGGCCGACCCGGCCCAGCTCGAATCGATGCGCCGCCAGATGGGCCTCGATCAGCCGCTGCCGCTGCAGTACCTGGTCTGGCTGCGCCAGGCGCTGGGCGGCGACCTCGGCGTCTCCACCACCAACGGCCTGCCGGTGCTGCCGCTGATCTGGGAACGCTTCCAGGTCAGCGCCGTCATCGTGCTGGTCGCGGTGGCGCTGGCCTCGCTGATCGCCGTGCCCGCCGGCCTGGTCGCCGCCTGGCGCAAGGACCGCCCCACCGACCTCGCCATCATCGGCGCGGCCACGCTGATGCTCTCGGTGCCGAGCTTCTGGCTCGGCCTGCTGCTGCTGATGTTCTTCGGCCAGTACCTGCACTGGCTGCCGGTGGTGGGCTACGTGCCGCTGTCCGAGAGCTTCTCGCAGGGCGTGCTCTACGTGATCCTGCCGATCGTCACGCTGGTGCTGGTCGAGACCGGCGTGCTCACGCGCATGTCGCGCGCCAGCACCATCGAGATCCTGCGGCTCGAGTACGTGACGCATGCGCGCGCCAAGGGCGTGCCCGAGTCGCAGGTGCTGCGCCGCCACGTGCTGCCCAATGCATTCAATCCCACGCTGACCATGATCGGACTGATCCTCGGCCACCTGCTCAGCGGCATCGCGGTGCTCGAGACGGTGTTCACCCTGCCCGGCCTCGGTCGCCTGATGATCGATTCGATCTTCGCGCGCGACTACCCGGTGCTGCAGGGCTGCCTGCTGTTCACCGCCTGCATCTACGTGGTCATCAACCTGGTCGTGGACATGTGCTATCCCCTGTTCGATCCGCGGG
Source organism: Variovorax sp. 20P10.2.4 (assembly GCF_058244205.1). Lineage (NCBI taxonomy): Bacteria > Pseudomonadati > Pseudomonadota > Betaproteobacteria > Burkholderiales > Comamonadaceae > Variovorax > Variovorax sp. 20P10.2.4. Next base: position 4,674 of record NZ_JBZAYE010000380.1, on the reverse strand, counting down.
TGTCGGTGCAGTGATGAAGATCAAGACCCATACCCTGGTGGGCGGCGTGCTGATCGCCACGCTGCTGGTGCTGGCCGTGGTGGCGGCCGTCTGGACGCCCTACAACCCGGTCGGCATCGACCTCAAGTCCAAGCTGCAGGCGCCCTCGATGGCGCACTGGCTCGGCACCGACGAGTTCGGCCGCGACGTGGCCAGCCGCGCGATGCGCGCCGCCTCCACCAGCTGCCTGGTGGCGCTGCTCACGGTCGCGCTGGCCACCGCCATCGGGCTGGTGGTGGGCGTGGTCGCGGGCTTCGTGCGCGGCTGGACCGACCGCGTGCTGATGGCCTTCAACGACACGCTGCTGGCCTTCCCGGGCCTGCTGCTGGCGCTGGCCGTGATGGTGATCGTGGGCGCCAACCAGTGGGGCATCGTGCTCGCGCTGAGCCTGGCCTACGCGCCCTCGGTGGTGCGCGTGGTGCGCGGCACCGTGCTGTCGCTGCGCGAGCGCGAATACGTCGAGGCCTCGCGCATGATCGGCAACGGCGAGATCTACACCATGTGGCGCCACATCCTGCCGAACTGTGTGGCACCGGTCGCCGTGCTGGCCACCAGCATGTTCGGCTGGGTGCTGCTGTCGGAGAGCGCGCTGAGCTTCCTGGGCCTGGGCGTGCCGCCGCCGGCACCCACCTGGGGCAACATGCTCTCGAGCGCGCGCCCCTACATGGTCTCGGCCGTCTGGCTGTGCGTGGTGCCAGGCCTGTGCATCGCGCTCACGCTGCTGGGCATCAACCTGCTGGGCGAATCGCTGCGCGACCGGCTCGATCCGCGGACGGAGAAGTCATGAGCGCCTCTTCCAACCCCTCTCCTGTTCTTTCGGTCGAGCACCTGAGGATCGAGCTGCGCCACGGCACCCAGCCGCTGGTGCACGATCTCTCGTTCGAAGTCCGGCCCGGCGAATTCCTCGCCGTGGTCGGCGAATCGGGCAGCGGCAAGACCATGGCCGCGCGCGCCATCCTGCAACTGCTGCCGCCGGGCATCGCGCAGACCGGCGGGCGCATCGTGTTCGACGGCCAGGACCTGAGCCGGCACGACGCGCAGGCCATGCGGCCGATCCGCGGCCCAGGCATCGGCATGGTGTTCCAGGAGCCGATGGTCTCGCTCAACCCGGTGCACCGCATCGGCGAGCAGATGGCCGAGGGCCTGCGCATGCACCACCGGCTGTCGGCCGCCGAGATCCGCGCGCGCAGCCTCGAGATGCTGCGCCGCGTGCAGATCGCCGACCCCGAGCGCTGCATGCAGGCCTATCCGCACGAGTTCTCGGGCGGCATGCGCCAGCGCATCATGCTTGCGAGCGTGATGCTGCTGAAGCCGCGCCTGCTGATCGCCGACGAGCCCACCACCGCGCTCGACACCCTGAGCCAGCGCGAGGTGCTCGACCTGATGGTCGAACTGGCGCGCGACAACGGCACGGCCGTGCTGCTGATCACGCACAACCTCGGCCTGGTGGGCCGCTATGCGCAGCGCGCGATCGTGCTCGAGAAGGGTCGGCTGGTCGAGACCGGCGAGGTGCCCTCGATCCTCGTCGCGCCGAAGCAGGCCTACACGCGCAAGCTGGTCGACGCGCTGCCGCGCCGCCAAGCCGCCAAGCAGGCGGCGACCGAGACCCGCCAGCCGCTGCTGCAGGTGCGCGGCCTCGGCGTGAGCTACCCCGGCGCGCGCCTGGGCTTCTTCAAGCGCCAGCTGCCGGTGCCCGTCATCGACGCGCTCGACCTCGACATCCACCCGGGCGAGATGGTCGCGCTGGTGGGCGGCAGCGGCTCGGGCAAGACCACGCTGGGCCGCGCCATCCTGCGGCTCGCGCCCTCGAACGCCGGGCAGATCCTGTTCCGCGGCGAGGACGTGCGCACCGCCGGCCGCGCCGCGCTGCACCGCTTCCGGCTGGCCTGCCAGCTCGTGTTCCAGGACCCCTTCTCCTCGCTCGACCCGCGCATGCGCGTGCAGGAGATCGTGGCCGAGCCGCTGCGCCACCTGCCCGAGCTCGATGCGGCGGCACGCATGCACCGCGTGGCCGAGACGCTCGACGAGGTCGGCCTCGACGGCCTGGGCGCGCGCTATCCGCACGAGCTCTCGGGCGGCCAGCGCCAGCGCGTGGCGATCGCGCGCGCGCTGGTGCGCCGGCCGGCCTTCGTGGTGGCCGACGAGCCGGTTTCCGCGCTCGACATGACGATCCAGGCCCAGGTGCTGCGCCTGTTCCAGAGCCTGCAGCAGCACCATGGCTTCGCCTGCCTGTTCATCAGCCACGACCTCGCGGCCGTCGAGCAGATCGCCGACCGCGTGATCGTGATGGAGCGCGGCCGCATCGTGGAGCAGGGCGCGCGCGACGCGGTGTTCGACCAGCCTCGCCATGCCTACACCCAGGCGCTGCTGGCGGCCACGCCGCGGCCGCTGCACGAGCTGGCCGAACCCGCCATCGACATCCAACCCGTTCCCGAGAAAGCCTTCGCGTGACCTCCCCCTTGCCCTACAGCTGGCAGCATCCCAGCGCCCCGCCGCCGCTCGATCCGCAGATCGTCGAGTTCATGCGCCTGATGGGCGCCGAGGGCGCGCGCTATCCGAAGCGCCACACCATTCCCATCGCCGAGGGCCGCGCCAATGCCGAGAAGGTGCGCGCGCCGTGGACGCGAGGCGGGCCCGAGATGGCGCGCAGCGTCGACCACCGCGTGCCTACGCGCCATGGCGAAGTTCGCATCCGCGTGCACTACCCCGCGCAGCGCGCGCTGCAGGGCGCGCTGGTCTACATCCACGGCGGCGGCTTCGTGCTGTTCAGCCTCGACACCCACGACCGCGTGATGCGCGAGTACGCGGGCCGCGCCGGCATCGCGGTGATCGGCATCGACTACACGCGCGCCCCCGAGGCACGCTTTCCGCAGCCGCACGACGAATGCGTGGACGTGATGCGCTGGCTGGCCGCCCATGCGGGCACACTCGACATCGATCCCGCGCAGCTCTTCATCGGCGGCGACTCGGCCGGCGCCAATCTCTCGGTCGGCGCCTGCCTGGTGCTGCGCGACGAGGGCGACGCACTGCCGCGCGGGATGCTGCTGAACTACGGCGCCTACAGCACCGAGCTCTACCGCGAATCGGTGGTGCGCTACGGCGCGGGCGAGTACGGCCTGTCGCTGCACATGATGCTGTGGTTCTACGGCCTCTATGCGCGCGGCCCGGCCGACTTCGCCGACCCGCGCCTGCACAGCCTCTTGGCCCGGCTCGAAGGCCTGCCGCCGGCCTGCATGGTGGTCACCGAATGCGACCCGCTGTACGACGACAACCGGCTGATGGCCACGCGGCTGCGCGAAGCCGGCGTGGCTGTCAGCGAGACGCTCTACCCCGGCACCATCCACGGCTTCCTCGAGGCGGTCTCGGTCGCCGACGTGGCCGGGCGCGCGTTCGACGATTCGGTGCGCTGGCTGCGCGACCTCGCCACGCGCTGAGCCGCCGCATGTACACGCCCAAGCCCTATGTAGAAGCCGAGCTCGCGACGCTGCACGAAGGCATGCGCGCCTGGAGCTTCGCCACGCTGGTCACCGTCGGTCCGGCCGGCGCCAGCGCCACCCACCTGCCCTTCCTGCTCGATGCGCGAGACGGCGAGGCGGGCCTGCTCACCACCCATCTCGCGCGGAAGAACCCGCAGCTCGAGGACCTGCGCGCGGGCCGCGAGGCGCTGGTGATCTTCCAGGGCCCGCATGCCTTCGTCACGCCGAGCTGGTACGTCAAGCAGAGCACCTTTCCGACCTGGAACTACACGGCGATCCATGCACGCGGCACGCCGCGCGTGATCGAGGAGCGCATGGCGATCCACGCCGTGCTGCGCCGCACCGTCGCGGTCTACGACACGCCGCTGCGCGCCGAATGCGCGGGCAGCTGGGACTTCGACGCCATGCCCTTCGACTTCGTCGCGCCGCGGCTCGACATGATCGCGGCGGTGGAGATTCCCGTGCAATCGCTCGAGGGCAAGTTCAAGCTCAACCAGGATCGCTCGGAGGAAGACCGGCGCGGCGTGATCGCTGCGCTCGAGCGGCTCGGCGAGCCGCAGGGCGTGGCCGTGGCGCGGATGATGCGCGCGCGGATGGAGACCGCCGCGAGCGCGTGAAGCGTCGCGGCACAATGGTCCGCGTGCCGCTGCTTCCCCACCGCCTGCTCGCCGGCCTCGCGCTGGCCTCCCTCTTTGCCACCGCCCAAGCGGCCGAGCCGCTGCTGCTCGTCACCGAGCCCGCTGCGCTGCAGGCCGCCGAGAAGTCCGGTGCCGGCTTCGCGCACTGGCTGGCGGAGACGCCGGCCGCCGACGGCATCGCGAGCAACCAGGCGCTGATGCGTTCGAATGCGTGGCGCTCCATCGCCGACCCCATCGGCGCCAGCCTGGCAGCCATCCAGCGCCGCGACAAGCAGGCCGGCGTCGGCATCGCCAAGTACCCGCACCGCCTGTTCGACGCACGCTGGCTCGCGAGCTCCGATGCCTTCTTCGAACTGGTGGGCGTGGCCAACCGCATGGACCGCCGCCCGTTCCAGGACGGCGCCTGCGGCGAAACCCGGCTCGTGTACCGCCTCGCCTACCGCACGAGCGCGATGCAGTCGCGCCTGCCGATGACCGTCAACGTCGAGCTGCGCGGCGACGCGCCCGATGCCGATGGCGGC
>NZ_JBZAYE010000038.1:0-25387 GCF_058244205.1 Variovorax sp. 20P10.2.4 | reverse complement strand
ACCGAGGCCGTGCAGCGCGCCGACTGAGGGCCCGGCTCAGGCCGCGAAGCCGCCGTCGATGTTGAGCCCGGCGCCGGTCACGAACGCGGCCTCGGGGCTCGCGAGGTAGGCCACCATGCCCGCGATCTCGTCGGCGTGGCCGTGGCGGTCGAGCGCCATGAAGCTGTGCATGGTCGCGGCCATCGGGCCGTTGGCCGGGTTCATGTCGGTATCGACCGGGCCGGGCTGCACGTTGTTGACCGTGATGCCGCGCGGGCCGAGGTCGCGCGCCAGGCCCTGCACCAGGCCCGTGAGCGCCGACTTGCTCATCGCGTAGATGCTGCCGCCCGCGAAGGGCATGCGCTCGGCGTTGGTGCTGCCGATGTTGACGATGCGCCCGCCGTTGCCCATGTGCGCCAGCGCGGCCTGGATGGCGACGAACACGGCACGCACGTTGACGGCGATGGTGCGGTCGAAATCGGCCAGCGTGAGCTGGTCGACCGGGCCCAGGTGCAGCACGCCGGCGCTGTTGACCAGGATGTCGATGCGGCCGCCGAAGTGGCGCGCGGCCTGGTCGATGCCGGCCTTGAGCGCCTCGGCATCGGCGCTGTCGATCTTCAGCGCGAGCGCGCGGCCGCCCTCGGCCTCGAGGCTGCGCGCGAGTTCCTCGGCGACGGCCTGCGAGCTGCTGTAGCTGAAGGCCACGGCGGCGCCGTCGCGCGCCAGGCGGCGCACGATGGCCGCGCCGATGCCGCGCGAGCCGCCGGTGACGAAGGCGACCTTGCCGGCGAGGACGGGGGTCGGGGAGGTAGTGGTGGAGGTCATGGTTTTTTCCTGGTGAGTGGTGTTGGAAGGCCTCCAGTCTCTGCCTTCGATTGCGTTTGCGGTAGCCATCAATCGGTCCCATCAAATTCAACCATTGGTTGAAAATGGCGCGATGGAACCGCTCAACCATCTCGCTTCCTTCGTGCAGAGCGCCGAGGGCGGCAGCTTCTCGGCCGCCGCGCGCCGCCTCGGGCTCACGCCGGCCGCGGTCAGCAAGAACGTGGCGCGGCTGGAGGCGCGGCTCGGCGTGCGGCTGTTCCAGCGCAGCACGCGCCGGCTCACGCTGACCGAGGGCGGCGAGCGCTTCCTGGCGCAGATCGGCGGCGCGCTCGCCACCCTGCAGGAGGCGGTGGCCGGCATCGACAAGGACGACGGCCAGCCCTCGGGCACGCTCAAGGTCAGCATGGGCCAGGCCTTCGGCCGCACGCACGTGCTGCCGATGATGGGCGACTTCCTCGCGCGCTACCCGGCGATCGTGCCGGACTGGCATTTCGACAACCTGCAGGCCGACCTCGTCGGCGAGGGCTTCGACGCGGCCATCGGCGGCGGCTTCGAGCTGTCGGCCGGGCTGGTGGCGCGCGAGCTGGCGCGCATCCACGTGGTGGCGGTGGCAGCGCCGGCCTACATGGCGCAGCGCCCGATGCCGCGCCATCCGTCGGAGCTGGCGGCGCTCGACGCGCTGGTGCGCCGCTCCTCGCCCACGGGCCGGCTGCGCAGCTGGACGCTGCGGCATGCGCGCGGCGCGGCGAAGGAGGCGGAGGTCACGGTCGAGCTGCCGCGCCCGCGCGCGATCTTCAACGACCCCGAGGCCATCGCGCAGGCCGCGCTGATGGGGCTGGGCGTGGCGATGCTGCCGATGCCCTTCGTGGAACAGGGGCTGCGCGACGGCAGCCTGCTGCGGCTGCTGCCCGAGTGGCACCACGACGCGGGCGCGGTCTGGCTCTACTACCCGAGCAAGAAACTGCTGCCGCCGAAGACGCGGGCCTTTGTCGACTTCGTGCTCGAGCGCTTCCGTGCGGAGCGGTTTGCGCAGCGCATGCAGGTGAGCTGAGCCACGCCCGGGGTTTTCACCCGCGACGGCCGCGGCACGCGCCTGTACAAAGGCGCGCATGACTTCTTCCCCTCTCCACTTCCCGTCCCGGCGCGCGCTGCTCGCCGCCTCGGTCGCCGCCGCCGCAACACTGCTCGCCGCACCCTCGTGGGCACAGGGCACCTGGCCCACCAAGCCGGTGCGCATCGTCGTGCCCTTCGCCGCGGGCGGCACCACCGACATCCTCGCGCGCGCGATCGCGCCCGAGCTCTCGAAGGCCTTCGGCCAGCAGTTCATCGTCGACAACCGCGCGGGCGCGGGCGGCAACCTGGGCGCGGAGATCGTGGCACGCGCGCCGAACGACGGCTACACGCTGCTGATGGGCACGGTGGGCACGCACGGCATCAACCGCGCGCTCTATCCGAAGCTGCCCTTCGATCCGATCAAGGACTTCGCGCCGATCACCATGGTGGCCGCGGTGCCGAACGTGATGGAGATGAACGCCGAGAAGGCGAAGACGCTCGGCATCCACAACGTGCAGGACTTCATCAAGTACAGCAAGGCCAACCCCGGCAAGTTCAACATGGCCTCGAGCGGCAGCGGCACCTCGATCCATCTCGCGGGCGAGTTGTTCAAGAGCATGACGGGCACCTTCATGGCCCACATCCCCTACAAGGGTTCGGGCCCGGCCCTGCTCGACATGGTGGCCGGCAACGCCGACGTGATGTTCGACAACCTGCCCTCGTCGATGGCGCAGATCAAGGCCGGCAAGCTCACGGCGCTGGCCGTGACCAGCGCGCAGCGTTCGCCCGCGCTGCCCGACGTGCCGACGGTGGAAGAGGCCGGCGGCCCGACGCTCAAGGGCTTCGAGGCCAGCTCGTGGTTCGGACTGCTGGCGCCGGCGGGCACCTCGCCCGAGATCGTCAACCGCATCCAGCAGGAAGTCGCCAAGTCGCTCGGCACGGCGGCGATCAAGGAGAAGATGCTGGCGCAGGGCGCGATCCCGAGCGGCAACACACCGGCCGACTTCACGAAGCTCATCGCGAGCGAGCACGTGAAGTGGGCGAAGGTGGTGAAGGAGTCGGGCGCGAAGGTGGACTGAGGGAGTCCCGCCGACTGAAGATTCAGCGCCCGTCCGTCGCGGACTGGCGCCGGACACCGGCCGCCGCGCGGCCGGTTGTCCGACCCGGACTCAGGTGGTCCAGGTCACGTCCTTGTTTTCGGCCAGCGATTCCTTGAGCATGTGCAGCAGCGGCGTGGCGCGCTGGTGCAGCGCCACATGCTGTTTTTCGGCGTCGTGGGTGTGGTCCTCGACCGCGAATTCATCATGGTTGTGGGTGTTGCTTTTCTCGCGTGCGAGCGCGGCCTCGATGGCCGAGATCGCCCCGGGAATCTGCTCGACCGTGATGATTCCTTGCGCCGAAGGCGACTTGCCGACGATGTCGAACAACTGGCGCGCGTGCGTCTCGAGCATCACGAAATCCGACGAGGCCCTGGACTGGAAACGATAGAGCATGGGGGGTGTCCCTTTCACTTGTAGAGATGATCACGCGTGAAAGGGTACACCGATTGCGCACCGCGCAAAGTGCCGTGATCGACCTTGCCGTCGGGCTTGGTCGAGACCATCTGGTACAGGCCGATCCAGCCCTGCTCGAAGCTCATGGCCGAACCCGCGAGGTAGAGCCGGTAGGCGCGCAGGATGCGCTCGGCGTTGGCGTGCTGGCGCTCGCTGCCGCCGTTGCGCAGCACGGCGCGCGCGGTCTCGAGCTGTGCCTCGAGCGCGTCGGACCAGGCCCACAGCGTGCGCGCGTAGTGCGGCCGCAGGCTCTCGACGTCGACGATCTCCAGGCCGGCGGCCGCGGTCTCGCGCAGCACGTGCGTGACGTGCAGCAGCTCGCCGCCCGGGAAGATGTACTTCTCGATGAAGTCGCCCATGCCGTTGCCGAGCTGGCGGTAGTTGAGCTGGCCCGAGGTGATGCCGTGGTTCATCAGCAGGCCGCCGGGTGCCAGCAATGAATGGATCTTGGCGAAGTAGGTCGGCATGTTGGCCGCGCCCACGTGCTCGAACATGCCCACCGAGGAGATCTTGTCGAACGGCCGCTCGGCCGACAGCTCGCGGTAGTCGCGCAGCTCGACGCGCACGCGGCCCGTGAGGCCCTTCTCCTCGATCAGGCGCTGCACGTGCGCATGCTGGTTGCGCGACAGCGTGATGCCGGTGGCGTCGACGCCGTAGTGCTCGGCGGCCCACAGCAGCAGGCCGCCCCAGCCCGAGCCGACGTCGAGGTAGCGCTCGCCGGGCTTGAGCATCAGCTTGCGGCAGATGTGGTCGAGCTTGGCTTCCTGCGCCTGTGCCAGCGTGAGGTCGGGCGTCGCGTAGTAGGCGCACGAGTAGACCCGGCGCGGGTCGAGCCACAGCGCGTAGAAATCGTCGGAGACGTCGTAGTGGAACTCGATCTGGGCGGCGTCCTTGCGCAGCGAGTGCGAGCCGCGCGACTTGGCCAGGTGCTGCAGGCGGCTCCACCATCCGGTGTCGGTCTCGGCCGGGTTGCCGGGCAGCAGCCCGACGGTGGCGTCGATCAGGTCGCGCATCGCGCCCTCGATCTGCACCTTGCCCTCGACGTAGGCCTCGCCGATCGCGCCCACCTGTCGGCCTGCGAGCTTGGCCAGGGCGGACCATTCCGAGAAAGCCAGCGTGACACGCGAACCGGCTGCCGCCACCCGTCGCCCATCGGGCAATTGCAGTGCCACGGGCACGGGAAGCGAAGCCAGCTGCGACTCGATCTTGGGTATCAAGCTTTGCATGGGCCGCATGGTATTGATTTTTCGAGCTTCTTGCATGCGGTTGCATCGGGCGGCCCGGATCGCATCGCGGGGACGCCGGCCGGCGCCAGCGCCGGCGGGCCCGATGTGCTTCGGGAAAATCCGTTTGACACCAGATTGTTTATGTCTAAACTATTCAACCATGAACAGCATCGCCCACGCCCCGTCCATGGACCTCCAACGCATCCTGTGCATCGGCGGCGGGCCCGCCGGCCTGTACTTCGCGCTGCTGATGAAGGCACGCAACCCGGCCCTGCAGATCACGGTGGTGGAGCGCAACCGGCCCTTCGACACCTTCGGCTGGGGCGTGGTGCTCAGCGACCAGACGCTCGCGAACCTGCGCGCGGCCGACGCCGAATCCGCCGCGCTGATCGGCGACGACTTCCACCACTGGGACGACATCCAGGTCTTCTTCAAGGGCCGCCAGGTGCGTTCGGGCGGCCACGGCTTCTGCGGCATCGGCCGCAAGCGGCTGCTCAACATCCTGCAGGAGCGCTGCCTCGCGCTCGGCGTCGAGCTGGTGTTCGAGACCGACGTGACCGACGACCAGGCGCTGGCCGCGAAGTACGAGGCCGACCTGGTGATCGCGAGCGACGGCCTCAACAGCCGCATCCGCCAGCGCTATGCCGACGTGTTCCAGCCCGACATCGACCTGCGCCAGTGCCGCTTCGTCTGGCTCGGCACTCACCAGACCTTCGATGCCTTCACCTTCGCCTTCGAACAGACCGAGCACGGCTGGTTCCAGGCCCACGCCTACCAGTTCGACAAGGACACCTCGACCTTCATCGTCGAGACGCCCGAGGCCGTGTGGCAGGCCCACGGCCTCGACAAGATGGAGCAGCCCGAGGCGATCGCCTTCTGCGAGAAGCTGTTCGCGAAGTACCTCGGCGGCCACACGCTGATCAGCAACGCCACGCACCTGCGCGGCTCGGCCAACTGGATCCGCTTCCCGCGCGTGGTGTGCGAGCACTGGACGCACCGCGTCGACATCGGCGGCCGCTCGGTGCCCGTGGTGTTGATGGGCGACGCCGCGCACACGGCGCACTTCTCGATCGGCTCGGGCACCAAGCTCGCGCTCGAAGACGCGATCGACCTGGCCAACGAATTCGCGGCCGGCGGCAGCACCGACCAGGTGCTCGAGCAGTACGAGGCGCGCCGCAGCGTCGAGGTGCTCAAGATCCAGAACGCCGCGCGCAACTCCACCGAATGGTTCGAGAACGTGCCGCGCTACACCGGCATGGAGATCGAGCAGTTCGCCTATTCGCTGCTCACGCGCTCGCAACGCATCAGCCACGAGAACCTGCGGCTGCGCGACACGAAGTGGCTCGGCGGCTACGAGCAGTGGCTGGCCGGCGGCAAGGCCGTCGCGCCGATGCTGATGCCGCTCAAGGTGCGCGGCCTCGAACTCAAGAACCGCATCCTGGTGTCGCCGATGGCGACCTACAGCGCGGTCGACGGCGTGCCGCAGGACTTCCTGCTGGTGCACCTGGGCGCGCGCGCGCTCGGCGGCGCGGCGATGGTGTTCGTCGAGATGACCAGCCCCACGCCCGAAGGCCGCATCACGCCCGGCTGCACCGGCCTCTACAACGACGAGCAGCAGGCCGCATTCAAGCGCATCGTCGACTTCGTGCACATGCAGTCGAGCGCGAAGATCGCGATGCAGCTCGGCCACAGCGGTCCCAAGGGCTCGACGCAGGTGGGCTGGGAAGGCACCGACGAGCCGCTGCCCAGCGGCAACTGGCCGCTGCTGGCCGCCAGCGCGCTGCCCTACGGCGAGCAGAACCAGCTGCCGGCCGCGATCACGCGCGCCGAGATGGACACGCTGCGCGATCAGTTCGTGGCATCGACCCGGCGCACGGCCGAGGCCGGCTTCGACTGGCTCGAGCTGCACTGCGCGCACGGCTACCTGCTGTCGGCCTTCATCAGCCCGCTGACCAACCTGCGCGAGGACGAATACGGCGGCAGCCTCGAGAACCGCTGCCGCTATCCGCTCGAGGTGTTCCGCGCGATGCGCGCCGCCTGGCCGGCGGACAAGCCGATGAGCGTGCGCATCTCGGCCCACGACTGGGCACCGGGCGGCAACACCGATGCCGACGCGGTGGCGATCGCGCGCTTCTTCAAGGACGCGGGCGCCGACTTCATCGACGTCTCCTCGGGCCAGACCACGCGCGCCGCCAAGCCGGTCTACGGCCGCATGTACCAGACGCCGTTCGCCGACCGCATCCGCAACGAGGTCGGTATCTCGACCATCGCCGTGGGCGCGATCACCGAGGCCGACCAGGCCAACAGCATCATCGCGGCCGGCCGCGCCGACCTCTGCGCGATCGCGCGGCCGCACCTGGCCGACCCGGCCTGGACGCTGCACGAGGCGGCCAAGCTGCAGAGCCGCGCCGTCGACTGGCCGAAGCAGTACCTGAGCGGGCGCGACCAGATGTACCGCGAGATCGCCAAGCAGCAGCAGATAGCGGCCGCCGCCAATGCGGCGATGGCCACGGCGCAGAGCGAAGAGACGCACTGAACGACGGCGGCAACCCATGGACCTCGAAGCCCGCGCCCACGCCGAGCATCCCGAAGCGCTGCGGCTGTGGCTGCGCCTTCTGACCTGCACGCAGCTGATCGAGAAGGAAGTGCGCAACGGGCTGCGCGCGCAGTTCACCACCACGCTGCCGCGCTTCGACCTGATGTCGCAGCTCGAGCGCTCGCCCGAGGGGCTGAAGATGAACGAGCTGTCGCGCCGGATGATGGTGACCGGCGGCAACGTGACCGGCATCACCGACCAGCTCGTGACCGAGGGCCTGGTCGAGCGCGTCGACGTCGAGGGCGATCGCCGCGCCTGGCGCGTGCGGCTCACGCCGCGCGGCCGCAAGCTGTTCCACGAGATGGCGCAGCAGCACGAGGACTGGATCGTCGGGGCCTTCGCGGGCCTCACGGGCAAGGAGATCGCGCAGCTCCACAAGCTGCTCGGCAAGGTCAAGCAACACTCACAGAGCCAGACACTGGCGGAGGCCGAATGAAGCATTACATCGGTGCGGGCAATCCCATGCACGCGCAATTCGAAGCGAAGGCGGCCTATGCCGCGAAGCACTTCGCCTGGCACTACGACAACGGCGTGGGCACCATCACGCTGAACCGCCCCGAGCGCAAGAACCCGCTGACCTTCGACTCGTACGCCGAGCTGCGCGACCTGTTCCGCGCGCTCAACTACGCGAGCGACGTGAAGGTGATCGTGGTCACGGGCGCGGGCGGCAACTTCTGCTCGGGCGGCGACGTGCACGAGATCATCGGCCCGCTGACCGGCATGCGCATGCCCGAGCTGCTCGAGTTCACGCGCATGACGGGCGACCTGGTGAAGGCGATCCGCGCCTGCCCGCAGCCGATCGTCGGCGCCATCGACGGCGTGTGCGCCGGCGCCGGCGCGATGATCGCGCTGGCCTGCGACCTGCGCTACGGCTCGCCCGCCACGCGCACCGCCTTCCTGTTCACGCGCGTCGGCCTGGCCGGCGCGGACATGGGCGCCTGCGCGCTGCTGCCGCGCGTGATCGGCCAGGGCCGCGCTTCCGAGCTGCTGTTCACGGGCCGCGCGATGACCGCGCAGGAAGGCCATGCCTGGGGCTTCTTCAACGCGCTGCACGAGAGCGACGCGCTGCTCGAGGCCGCAACCAGGATGGCGCGCGAGCTGGCCGAGGGCCCGAGCTTCGCGCACGGCATGACCAAGACCATGCTGGCGCAAGAATGGTCGATGACCATCGACCAGGCGATCGAGGCCGAGGCGCAGGCGCAGGCGATCTGCATGCAGACCGAGGACTTCCGCCGCGCCTACGAGGCCTTCGCGGCCAAGCGCAAGCCGGTGTTCGGCGGGGACTGAGGCCATGGCGAAGATCCCGGCTCCTCCTTCCACCGCGCACCTGGCGCTGCCCTTTTTCGACGAGGCGCACCGCGCGCTCGCGAGCGACCTGCTGCCCTGGTGCGCCGCGCAGGAGGTCGACGAGCGCGACGACCGCGCGGCCTGCCGCGAATGGGTGCGCCGCCTCGGCGACGGCGGCTGGCTGCGCTACGCGGTGCCCGGCAGCGCCGGCGGCGCGCTCGAGCGCCTCGATTCGCGCGCGCTGGTGCTGCTGCGCGAAACCCTCGGCTACCACTCGCCGCTGGCCGACTTCGCGTTCGCGATGCAGGGCCTGGGCAGCGGCGCGATCACGCTCGCGGGCACGCCCGAGCAGCAGTCGCGCTACCTCGGCGCGGTCGGCAAGGGCGAGAAGATCGCGGCCTTCGCGCTGAGCGAGCCCGAGGCCGGCTCGGACGTGGCTGCCATGGCCATGCGCGCCGAACCCACGGCCGACGGCTGGCGCCTCAATGGCAGCAAGACCTGGATCAGCAACGGCGGCATCGCCGACTTCTACTGCGTGTTCGCGAAGACCGATCCAGCGGGCGGCACGCGCGGCATCACGGTGTTCATCGTCGATGCGACCACGCCCGGCCTCGACACCTCCGAGCACATCGACGTGATGGCACCGCATCCGCTGGCCACCTTGCGCTTCGACGACTGCGTGGTGCCGCGCGACGCCCAGCTCGGCGATCTCAACGGCGGCTTCAAGCTCGCGATGCGCACGCTCGACATCTTCCGCGCCTCGGTGGCCGGTGCCGCGCTCGGCATGGGCCGGCGCGCGCTGGCCGAGGCGATCTCGCATGCGAAGAACCGCCGCATGTTCGGCCAGACGCTGGCCGACTTCCAGCTCACGCAGGCCAAGCTCGGCGAGATGGCGGCGCTGATCGACGGCGCGGCGCTGCTGACCTACCGTGCGGCCTGGATGCGCGACGAGGCCGAGCAGCGCGGCGGCGCGCCGGTGGGCGATGTGTCGGCCGCGGCCGCGATGGCCAAGATGGCCGCGACCGAGAACGCCAGCCGCGTCATCGACATGGCGCTGCAGATGCATGGCGGCCTCGGCGTCAAGGTCGGCACCAAGATCGAGGCCCTCTACCGCGACATCCGTTCGCTGCGCATCTACGAGGGCGCGACGGAAGTGCAGCAACTGATCATCGGCAAATCCGTACTGCGGGGATGAACACCGTGACCGCTCCATCCGCCCAAGTCGACCGCTTCGTGCACGACCGGCTGCCGCCGGCGGCGCAGCTGCCGGTCTTCCGCTACGACCGGCCCGAACTGCAACTGCCCGACCAGCTCAACCTGGTCGAGGAGCTGCTCGACAAGGCCCCCGCCAAGGGCTTCGGCGACCGGCCGCTGCTGCGCTCGCCGCAAGGCACGCTCAGCTATTCGCAGGCCGCCATCCAGGTCAACCGCATCGCGCAGGTGCTGACCGAGGACCTGGGCCTGGTGCCCGGCAACCGCGTGCTGCTGCGCGGCGGCAACTCGGTGGCCATGGCGCTGGCCTGGCTCGCGGTGGTGAAGGCCGGACTGATCGCCGTCGCGACCATGCCGCTGCTGCGCGCCAAGGAGCTCGGCGACATCATCGAGAAGTCGCAGCCGGTGGCCGCGCTGTGCGACGGCCGGCTGCTCGACGAGCTGGTGGCCGCGCAGCAGGCGCACCCGGTGCTCGCCGACATCATCGCCTTCAACCAGCCCGACGCGCCCGATTCGCTGTCGGCCCGCGCGGCCGCCAAAAGCGGCATCTTCGAGGCCTGCCCCACGGCGGCCGACGACATCGCGCTGCTGGCCTTCACCTCGGGCACCACGGGCAAGCCGAAGGCGCCCGTGACCACGCACCGCGACGTGCTCGCCATGTGCGAGACCTGGCCGCGCCACGTGCTGCAGGCGCGGCCCGACGACGTGGTGGTAGGCTCGCCGCCGCTGGCCTTCACCTTCGGGCTCGGCGGGCTGCTGGTGTTCCCGATGTACGCGGGCGCCTCGATCTACTTCCCCGACGCGCCCTTCACGCCCGAAGGCCTGGTCAAGCTGATCAACGAGGTCGGCGCGACCATCTGCTACACCGCCCCGACCTTCTACCGCCAGATGGCGCCGTTCGTGAAGCAGCACGGCGCGCCCACGCTGCGCATCAGCGTGAGCGCGGGCGAGGCCCTGCCCGATGCCACGCGCCAGCTCTGGAAGGAGGCCACCGGCCTCGAGATGCTCGACGGCATCGGCGGCACCGAGGTGTTCCACATCTACATCTCGGCCGCGGGCGACGAGGTGCGCCGCGGCGCCGTCGGCAAGGCCGTGCCGGGCTTCGTCGCCAAGGTGGTCGATGCCGAGGGCAACGAGGTGCCGCGCGGCACGGTCGGCAAGCTGGCGCTGCAGGGCCCGGTGGGCTGCCGCTACCTCGACGACGCGCGGCAGGCCGACTACGTGAAGAACGGCTGGAACTACCCGGGCGACTCCTTCGTCCAGGACGACGACGGCTATTTCTTCTACCAGGCGCGCGCCGACGACATGATCATCACTGCCGGCTACAACGTCGGCGGCCCCGAGGTCGAGGACGCGCTGCTCAAGCATCCGGCCGTGGCCGAGTGCGGCGTGATCGGCAAGCCCGATGCCGACCGCGGCATGATCGTCAAGGCCTTCTGCGTGCTGAAGCCCGGACAGACCGGCGATGCCGGCCTCGTGAAGGCGCTGCAGGACCACGTGAAGGCCACGATCGCGCCGTTCAAGTACCCGCGCGAGATCGAGTTCGTGTCCGTGCTGCCACGCACCGAAACCGGCAAGCTGCAACGCTTCAAACTGAGACAAACCGAAGACAACAGGTCCACCACATCATGATCAAACTCTTGCAGCCTCCGGGCTGGTTGCCCCCCAAGGGCTATGCGAATGGCGTCGCGGCGCGCGGCACCATGGTGTTCGTCGGCGGACAGATCGGCTGGAATGCCCAGCAGCAGTTCGAGTCGGACGATTTCATCGACCAGTGCGGCCTGGCGCTGCGCAACATCGTCGAGGTGCTGCGCGAGGCCGGTGCCGGTCCCGAGCACATGGTGCGCATGACCTGGTACGTGGTCGACCGCGACGAGTACAGCCGCCGGCTCGCCGAGCTCGGCCCGGTGTACCGCGATGCGATGGGCCGCAACTTCCCGGCCATGACCTGCGTGCAGGTCGCAGCGCTGGTGGAGCCGCGCGCGAAGATCGAGATCGAGGTCACGGCGGTCGTGCCGGACTGAAGGAAGAAGCACTGCCTCCAGCAGCGACAAAGCCCTCTCGCGAGGGCTTTTCTTTTGGGTGCGCGCTTCGCGTTGTTGCAAAGCGCTTGCGAATTCGCAGCGAGCAAAGAAAAAGGGTCTTTCGTTTCCGAAAGACCCTTATCAATTTGGTTGCGCGAGGGGGGATTTGGACAAGAGAGACTTGTCTAGATCGTCAACACCAGCAAGCCACGGCGTTGAAGACGGCCCTCCCGAGAATTGTCGAGTTGCCGACGGGCTACTTCGCCTTCGTCTTGACGTACGGCGAGGCGACCACCTCTGTGATGTCGTTGTTGAAGTGACTAAAAATCGTCTCCAACATGTGGCCGTGGTAGTAGGAGTAGATGTATTCCGCGTTCTTGGGTGCCGGCGCCGGGAAGGTGACGCGGAATCGAACCTCGTGAATGTCGGCCTTGTCGTCGTCGACCACCGAGGCCTCAAGAAACGCCAAGTCCTTTTGATCGGCCGAAGTATGGGTGTACTTGTCCTTGTGGGCACCAGACGCTACCTTGCGCCAGGTGTCGATCTTGGGACTGATTTTTTGGGCGATGGCGTCATCGAATTTCTTGAGAAGCGCCTTCGGATCCTTGGTCTTAATTCTCAGCATGTGAACCTTCCACGATTTGAAAAGAATGGGCTACAGGGCGAGCTGTGCCGCGACACATCTCGAATCAAATGTGGCGACAAGCGAACGGACCGCAAGCCATCTCGCACCGTTCGCGTGAAAAATTCGAAGGCAGTATTCGAAACCTCATGAATCGGCATAAGACGGGCAGGAAATCGTAAAAACCCGTAATAACAAAATGCCATTGCGGCCAGGGGCCGCCCAGCGGCCGGGACGCCGTAGACCGAGTCCGATGCGTCATTCCTGCGCCGACTCGCGCAGACCTACGACTGCATCTGCACCGTTAAGAGTGGAAAGCTGCTCTTCAGCCCCGCGCGCACGCCGAGCGGCAAGCAGCTGCCGCCGGTCACGATCGTCCGCGTCGACGGCGACCAACACCGATGGAGCCGCGCCGATCGCGATTCGTACAGCGGCGTGCGCGCCATGTACACCAACATCAAGACGGGAAACCGCAGCGCGGTCGTGGCCGGCATCAGCGGGCGCGCCAAGGAACTGCGCACGACCTTCGCGAGCCGAGAGGATGCGCTCGCCGCCGCACGAGCCGAATGGCTGCGCATTCAACCTGGCATCTTCGCTTTCGAAGTCACGCTCGCCTATGGCCGCGCGGATCTCACGCCACAGCGGCCCGTGCGCGTCGCCGGCTACAAGCCGCAGATCGACGCGACGCCATGGATCATCACCTGCGTGCGACACACGCTTGACGGCGGCGGCTACGTCAGCCAGCTCACGCTGGAGACCGAACAGGCCGAGGGGTCGAGGGACACGACGGTGCAACCAGCGAGGAATGACTGGCATCGGTACGCAGATCTGATGTCTTCGTTCGCCAGCCACGATGCCACATGCACGCGGCTTTCGTAGGCTTGACTCGTCTATATCCGTTCTGATATATTTCACTTGCCGTCGGTTAGGACGGTCTTTAACCACTACTGGAGTAACACCATGGACACCGCATTTTTTAGAAAGACTTCAAGATGGAAGAAAATGATGAGCCACCCAAGCCGCTGAAATTTGTTGGCCGATCTCTTGACGAGATTAAAGGTTTTCCAAGCGATGTAAGGCAGGACGCGGGTTTCAATTTAGATCTGATACAGAATGGCAAAAACCCTTCTGACTGGAAACCGTTGAAGGGCGTGGGGCGCGGCGTACGGGAAATACGGCTTTGGGACGATAGCGGCACATATCGGGTGATATACGTGGCCAACTTGAAAGACGCAGTTTATGTACTGGGTGCTTTCAAGAAGACTACACAGAAAACAGAAAACGTTCATCTGGATTTGGTTAAAACCAGATTCAAGCAGATAGATGAATGACGAGCTAGGAGGCCCAATTGGGCCTCCTTTACTCTCATAGAGTGGTCAATCCATTTGGTTGATTTTGGTCTTTTGACCTTCACTTGCAGAGCATCAAGTCCTACCAGAGGATTTCATCTCGAACTTTACATACAGAGAACTCAATCTTTCGATTGAGCAAACACTCTGAACTTACTTTAAATAATCAGTCTTCACCTCAAAAGGAAGACTCGCCATGAACACCAAGGAAAAACAAAAGCTTGCGGAAGAGAATGTGCAAGTTTTTTCAAATGTCTGGGATGCGCTCTCGGACACAACTGCTGAAGCCGAAAACATGAAAGTTAGATCGGCTTTGATGATGGGCATTCGATCCTATATAAATTCTCGGGATCTCACTCAAGCTGAGGCAGCAAAGTTTTGCCAAATTACTCAGCCTCGTATGAATGACCTGCTCAATGGGAAGATTTCGAAGTTCTCCCTTGACGCTCTCATCAATATCGCAACGGCCGCTGGCCTGCGCGTAGATTTGCACGTTCGAGAACCAGAGCCAGCTTGAACTGCTGGCTTTGCTGTGAGGACGCAGGGCTGTCCCGGAACGGTCCTGCGGCTAGCGTGCCCTATTCCTCGGCCCAGCAAATGACGGGCCTGCATTGCCCCTCCCCCGAATGGCAAGCTCGGTTACTCCACCTCGAGGAGTTGGCCCTCGCACCTCCATACCCAGCGGCTAAGTACCGCGAGCGCCAGCACTAAGTTACTACCCGTTGGCCCTCTTCGGTTGCGCGAGCGCATCAAGAACGCTGCGCGCGGCTGCGCGACCTTTTTCATCGGCCGCCCCGTAGTTATCCAAGAGCGCCGCCTCCTCGCGAGTTATAGCGCGCATCTCGGTCCCGTGCTTCATCACATCGAGAGCACTACCATCGCTGGAAACATGCGTGGTGTCTTCAGAGAGGGGAGGTCGACTTTGCGCGTGAGCCCGGAACCACTCTGCGAACTGTGACGGCTCGAAGGTCTCTGACGTGCCGACGTGCACGATGGGCCCCTGAAGCCTTGTAACGCCGACTTCTGCCAAGTCGCCTGTCTCTTCCCAATGGCCAACAAGCCATTGATCGGGCCATCTCGCACCGGTGATCCGCTCGACACGAAGAAGACGTTTCTCCGCGGAGGAGCCGGGACCGTTTGAACAACGCACCAAGAAAACTGCTCCAGGCTCGAAAGGGCCGGGAACACGAAAAACTCTCCGCCATAGAACTTCGCGGATCGAGTTCCCATGCTCTTCGACAGAGTCGAGATCATTCTCGAAGTCACTCAAAACAATGCCAAAGGCGCCGCGATGGAGCCTCTCCATGATTTGCTCTAACCGGTCAACCCCAGGGTCGGATGTTGCAGCTGTCCAGCTATTTGGCAGAAGAGCGAAGTCTGCCTCGACCTTGACACCAATCGCGGACTTCAACTCTTCGGGTGCCGTCAGCCATCGAACGCCAGACGCTTGTGTTCGTTGCATTGGTTCTTTGAACTCGGGGAGTTCAGCGAGCTGATGGGATACCCAACCCGTGACGGGGCCATCAACGCTTTGCCACCCACGCCCTCGCCAACCTAAAGGGTCAGGCCGGACCGCACTAGACACGGGCAACGGAGAAGGCGTGCGCCTGCCCAATAGCAGGAAGCTGACATCAACGCCCAGAGTCGCAACACGCTCCAAGTAGACGGCATCGGGCGAACGATGACCGTTTTCGTAGTTCGACTGCGAATTCAGGCTGAATCGCCGAATCTGCGCATCATCGACCAGGCCCTGTGGGATCAGACGCGGCCGATCGAACTCAAGCGCAGCAATTCGACGCGGGCCGCCCCATGGCACGCTGTTCGGTGGCCTGCTGCGCTGCGCTGCGACGCGTGCGGCGGTCCCATCACGGCGATCAACGGAAGCCGATACGGCTGCAGCGCGCACAAAGACAAGGGACCGACCGCATGCAGCAGCTCGGCGACTTGGCGCCGGACCGACGTCGACCAGCGCCTGCTGGCAGAGCTGCGCGAGGATCTGCTCAGTCCCGAAGCACTGGCCGAGGTTCAGACAACCGTCAAGCGCCTGCTGGCCGAGCTGGATGGCGGGCAAGAGCGTGCACAGGCGGCCGCTCGCCGGCGCGGCGTTGAGCTCGACCGCGAGATACAGCGCATCGTGGATGCCATCGTCGCGTTGGCGCAAGCGAGGCACTGGCGGCGCGCCTTCGCGATGCGGAGCTGGAGCGGAAGACTTTGCAGGCCACGCTGGAACAGGCGCCCGCGCCGCTGGCCAGCGCCGGCGAGATCGCTGCGCGCTACCGGCAGTTGGTCATGAACCTGAAGGAGACACTGAGCGGCGATGCGACTACGGTGTCGCAGGCCAGGCCCGTCATCGCGGGCCTACTTGGTTCGGTCACGCTGCTGCGTGACGCGGACACCTGCGAGAGCTGGGCCCGAATGAAAAATCCCGCCGAACAACTGCTTGTAGCAGCCGCTGGCGGGACGTCTCTAATAATGGTTGCGCGAGCAAGATTTGAACTTGCGACCTTTGGGTTATGAGCCCAACGAGCTACCAGGCTGCTCCATCGCGCGGCAAGAGATAAATTATAGCACTTATTCGGCGGCGGTCTGGTCGGTGCCAGAAACTTCGCTCACTTCAGGGCGATCGACGAGTTCGACCAGCGCCATCGGCGCGTTGTCGCCCACGCGGAAACCCATCTTCAGGATGCGGGTGTAGCCACCGGGACGCGCGGCGAAGCGCGGGCCCAGTTCGCCGAACAGCTTGACGACGGAGTCGCGGCTGCGCAGGCGGTCGAAGGCCAGGCGCTTGTTGGCGACGGTGGGCTTCTTGGCGAGCGTGATCATCGGCTCGATGACGCGGCGCAGTTCCTTGGCCTTGGGGACCGTGGTCTTGATGACTTCGTGCTCGATGAGCGAATTCATCATGTTCTGCAGCATCGCGAGGCGGTGCGAGCTGGTTCGGTTGAGTTTGCGGAGTCCGTGTCCGTGACGCATGGTGCTTTCCTTTGCTTTTTGAAGAACGGGCAGCCGTGTCAGGTACTGCCCGGTGCACTGGCCCTTTTCAGAGGGCCGTTAAAAAAATCAACGCTTGTCGAGGCCGGCCGGCGGCCAGCTTTCGAGCTTCATACCCAGGGTCAGGCCGCGCGAGGCGAGCACTTCCTTGATTTCGTTGAGCGACTTGCGACCCAGGTTCGGGGTCTTGAGCAGCTCGTTCTCGGTACGCTGGATCAGGTCGCCGATGTAGTAGATGTTTTCGGCCTTCAGGCAGTTGGCCGAACGCACGGTGAGCTCGAGCTCGTCGACCGGGCGCAGCAGGATCGGGTCGAACTGCTGTGCGCTGCGCGGTGCCGGAGCATCGAACGCAGCCAGTTCGCCACCTTCGAGCTGCGCGAACACGGCGAGCTGCTCGACCAGGATCTTGGCCGAGGCGCGGACGGCGTCTTCGGCGGTGATCGCGCCGTTGGTCTCGATTTCGACCAGCAGCTTGTCGAGGTCGGTGCGCTGCTCGACGCGGGCGCTTTCGACGGTGTAGCTCACGCGCTTCACGGGCGAGAACGAAGCATCGAGAACGATGCGGCCGATCGACTTGGTCGGCTCGTCGGCATAGCGGCGCATCGTGCCGGGCACGTAGCCGCGGCCCTTCTCGACCTTGATCTGCATGTCGAGCTTGCCGCCTTGCGACAGGTGAGCGATCACGTGGTCGGGATTGATGATCTCGACGTCGTGCGGGGTCTGGATGTCCGAGGCCAGGACCGGGCCTTCGCCGTCCTTGCGCAGGCTCAGCGTGACTTCATCGCGGTTGTGGAGCTTGAACACCACGCCCTTGAGGTTCAGCAGGATGTTGACGACGTCTTCCTGCACGCCATCGATCGACGAGTACTCGTGCAGAACGCCGGCGATCGTGACTTCGGTGGCCGAATAACCGACCATGGACGACAGCAGCACGCGACGCAGCGCGTTGCCGAGCGTGTGGCCGTAGCCGCGCTCGAAAGGCTCGAGCGTCACCTTGGCCTTGTTGGCCGCGAGTTGCTCGACCTGGATGGTCTTGGGTTTCAGCAGGGTGGTTTGCATGCAGACTTCCTCTCAATACCCCCGGCTCGTTACACCGGTAAGGCTGGTGAAGCGCCTGGCCCGCAGCGCGAGTGCGGCACGAACCAGGAACGTGAACAACAAAAACAGGACTCCCGCCGCCGCTTGCGCGGTGCGGGAGTGGAAATCAACGCGAATACAGTTCGACGATCAGCGATTCGTTGATGTCCGCAGCGAACTCGTCGCGATCCGGGACCTTCTTGAAGGTGCCTTCGGCCTTGTCGGCGTTGACGTCGACCCAGCCGGGGATACCGACTTGCTGGGCGAGTTGCAGTGCTTCGACGACGCGGTTCTGCTTCTTCGACTTCTCGCGCACGGCGATCACGTCGCCGGTCTTCACCAGGTACGACGGGATGTTGACCGACTGGCCGTTCACCGTGATCGCCTTGTGCGACACGAGCTGGCGCGCTTCGGCGCGGGTCGAGCCGAAGCCCATGCGGTAGACGACGTTGTCCAGGCGCGACTCGAGCAGGAACAGCAGGTTGGCGCCGGTGTTGCCACGGCGGCGATCGGCTTCTTCGAAGTAGCGGCGGAACTGCTTCTCGAGCACGCCGTACATGCGCTTGACCTTCTGCTTCTCACGCAGCTGCAGACCGTAGTCCGAGGTGCGCTGACCCGAGGTACGACCGTGCTGGCCGGGCTTGGAGTCGAACTTGGCCTTGTCCTGGATCGAGCGGCGGGCGCTCTTCAGGAACAGGTCGGTGCCTTCGCGGCGGGAAAGTTTGGCCTTGGGGCCGAGGTAGCGTGCCACGTCTTTTCCTTTGTTTGCTGCCGCAGTCGCCTGCGGGAGCCATCGACAACAGAGTGCCGATGGCGGTGGGCTTAGTTAAAAAACAAATGCGCAGCCGCTTTGAAACGGCTGCGCCTGAGGGGGCTGACGCTCAGATGCGACGACGCTTCTGGGGACGGCAGCCGTTGTGCGGAACGGGCGTCACGTCGGCAATGGAATTGATCCGGATGCCGAGCGCAGCCAGTGCGCGCACCGACGATTCGCGACCGGGGCCGGGGCCCTTGATCTCGACGTCGAGGTTCTTGATGCCTTGTTCGACAGCAGCACGACCGGCCACTTCGGAAGCGACCTGCGCGGCGAACGGGGTCGACTTGCGCGAGCCCTTGAAGCCCTGGCCACCCGACGAAGCCCACGACAGGGCGTTGCCCTGGCGATCGGTGATCGTGATGATGGTGTTGTTGAACGAGGCGTGCACGTGAGCGATGCCGTCCGCAACGTTCTTGCGAACCTTCTTGCGAACGCGCTGTGCGGCGTTGTTGGCAGGAGCTTTAGCCATGCTGTTTCAATCCTTACTTCTTCAGGGACTGCGCAGCCTTGCGCGGACCCTTGCGGGTGCGGGCATTGGTGCGCGTGCGCTGGCCGCGCATCGGCAGGCCGCGACGATGACGGAAGCCGCGGTAGCAGCCGATGTCCATCAAGCGCTTGATGTTCATCGTCGTCTCGCGGCGCAGGTCGCCTTCGATCGTGAACAAGGCGATCTGGTCGCGGATCTTTTCGAGATCGGCGTCCGTCAGATCCTTGATCTTCTTCGAATATTCGATGCCGCTCGCTTCGCAGATTTGACGGGCGCGGGTGCGACCGATACCGAAGATGGCGGTCAGGCCGATCTCAGCGTGCTTGTGCGGCGGAATGTTGATGCCAGCAATACGTGCCATGTGCGTCCTCTAATACTCTTTGATCAACCCTGGCGCTGCTTGTGGCGCGGGTCGGTACAGATCACGCGCACCACACCCTTGCGGCGGATGATCTTGCAATTACGGCAGATGGTTTTGACCGAAGCCGAAACTCTCATTTCATTCTCCTAAAACTCTGTTCAACCCGGCGGGCCAGTGCCCTGTGCCTTACGAAGTCTTGAAATTGGCCTTCTTCAGCAGCGACTCGTACTGCTGGGACATCATGTAGTTTTGGACCTGGGCCATGAAGTCCATCGTGACGACCACGATGATCAACAGGGAGGTACCGCCGAAATAGAACGGAACGTTGTATTTCAGGATCAGGAACTCGGGCAGCAGGCAGACGAAGGTGATGTACACCGCGCCGGCCAACGTCAGGCGAACCAGAATCTTGTCGATGTAGCGCGCCGTCTGGTCACCCGGGCGGATGCCCGGAATGAACGCACCGCTCTTCTTCAGGTTGTCGGCGGTCTCGCGGCTGTTGAACACGAGGGCCGTATAGAAGAAGCAGAAGAACACGATCGCGGCGGCATACAGCAGCACGTAGATCGGCTCGCCCGGGCGCAGCGCGCTGGCCACATCCTTGATCCAGCGGAACCCGCCTTCGCCGGTGCTGAACCAGCCCACCACCGTCGCCGGCAGCAGAATGATCGAGGACGCGAAGATCGGCGGAATCACACCGGCCATGTTCAGCTTCAGCGGCAGGTGCGACGACTGACCGCCATACACCTTGTTGCCGACCTGGCGCCGCGCATAGTTCACGAGGATCTTGCGTTGGCCGCGTTCGACGAACACCACGAAGTAGGTGACCAGCACCACCACCGCGACGATGAACAGCGCGATGATCACGTTCATGGCGCCGGTACGAACCAGCTCCAGCAGACCGCCGATGGCGTTCGGCAGGCCGGCGGCGATACCCGCGAAGATCAGGATCGAGATGCCGTTGCCCAGGCCGCGTTCGGTGATCTGCTCGCCGAGCCACATCAGGAACATCGAACCTGCCGTCAGGCTCACCATGGCGGTGATCCGGAAGCCGAAGCCGGGCGAGATCACCAGGCCAGCCGACGACTCGAGCGCCACTGCGATGCTGAACGACTGGAACAGCGCCAGACCCAGTGCACCGTAACGGGTGTACTGCGTGATCTTGCGGCGACCGGCCTCGCCTTCCTTCTTCAATTGCTCGAAGCTCGGAAGCACGTAGGTCATCAGCTGCATGATGATCGACGCCGAGATGTACGGCATGATCCCCAGCGCAAACACCGTGAAACGCGACAGCGCGCCACCCGAGAACATGTTGAACAGGCTCAGGATGCCGCCCTGCTGCCCCTGGAACAACGCCGCGAGCTGGTCGGGGTTGATGCCGGGCACGGGAATGTGCGCGCCGATCCGGTAGACCACGAGCGCGAGCAGCAAGAAGACCAGCCGGCGACGCAGGTCACCGAACTTGCCCGTCTTTGCGATCGTTGCCGCGTTAGTTGCCACGAGGAGCTTCTTTCAGTCCGAAGGTCTGTCGATCAGGCGACGCTGCCGCCGGCCGCTTCGATCGCGGCCTTGGCACCAGCGGTGGCACCGACGCCCGTCAGCTTGACGGCCTTGGTGAGTTCGCCGGTCTTGATGATCTTCACCACCTTGGCGAGCTGGCCCACGAGGCCGGCTTGCTTCAGGGCGAGCACATCGACTTCGGCCAGGCCGAGCTGCTCGAGAGCAGCCAGCGTGACTTCGGCGTTGAACTTGAGCGTCTGCGACTTGAAGCCACGCTTCGGCAGGCGACGCTGCAGCGGCATTTGACCGCCTTCGAAGCCGACCTTGTGGAAACCGCCTGCGCGCGACTTCTGGCCCTTGTGACCGCGACCCGCGGTCTTGCCGATGCCGGAGCCGATACCGCGGCCAACGCGGCGCTTGGCGTGCTTGGCGCCATCCGCCGGCTTGATGCCATTGAGTTCCATATCAGTCTCTCTTACAGAACTTTGACCAGATAACTGATCTTGTTGATCATGCCGCGCACCGCGGGGGTGTCCTGCAGTTCGCTCACGCTGTTGAGCTTGCGCAGGCCCAGGCCACGAACGGTGGCACGGTGCGATTCCTTGGTGCCGATCGGGCTCTTGACCAATTGCACCTTCAGGGTTTGTTGTTGCGTCGTCATTTGAATGCTTCCTTCAGCCTTGCAAGAGCTCGCGCTCAGGCGAAGATTTCTTCGACGGTCAGGCCGCGCTTGGCAGCCACTGCGGACGCGGTCGTCGAATTCTTCAACCCGTCGAGCGTGGCGCGAACCATGTTGTAGGGATTCGACGAACCATGGCTCTTGGCCACGATGTCGGTGATGCCCAAGACTTCGAACACGGCGCGCATCGGGCCGCCGGCGATGATGCCGGTACCCTTGGGGGCCGGGTACATCACGACCGTGGAGGCGCCGTGGTGGCCCTGCACCTGGTGGTGCAGCGTGCCGTTCTTGATCGGGGCCTTGAACAGATTGCGACGGGCTTCTTCCATCGCCTTCTGCACGGCAGCGGGCACTTCCTTCGACTTGCCCTTGCCCATGCCGACGCGGCCATCGCCGTCACCGACCACGGTGAGTGCTGCGAAACCGAGGATACGACCGCCCTTCACCACCTTGGTGACGCGGTTGATCGCGATCATCTTCTCGCGCAGACCGTCCTCGGGGCCTTCGTTCTGCGTTCTTGCCTGAATCTTTGCCATTTTGAATCTCGTGTCCGGTTAGAACTGCAGGCCGGCTTCGCGGGCGGCATCGGCCAGCGCCTTGACGCGGCCGTGGTACGCAAAACCTGCGCGGTCGAAGGCAACCTTCTCGACGCCGGCGGCCTTCGCCTTTTCGGCGATGCGCTTGCCGATGGCGGTGGCTGCAGCGGTGTTGCCACCCTTGCCCGAGCCGCCGAGCGCGGTGCGCACTTCGGCTTCGGCGGTGGAGGCCGTGGCCAGCACCTTCGAGCCGTCGCCGGAGATGACGGTCGCGTAGATGTGCAGGTTGGTACGGTTCACCGTGAGGCGAGCCACACCCTGCGTCGCGATGCGGATGCGGGTCTGGCGCGAACGGCGGAGACGCTGTGCTTTTTTGGTCAACATCATTTTGCTGCCCCTTACTTCTTCTTGGTCTCTTTGATCACGATCTTCTCGTCCGCATAACGGATACCCTTGCCCTTGTAGGGCTCGGGCGGACGAACGGCACGGATCTCAGCGGCCACTTGGCCGACGCGCTGGCGGTCGGCACCCTTGATCACGATTTCGGTCGGGGTCGCGGTGGCCACCGTGATGCCTTGCGGCATGTCGATGTTGACCGGGTGCGAGTAACCGACTTGCAGGTTCAACTTGGAACCTTGGGCGGCGGCCTTGTAGCCCACGCCAACCAGGTTGAGCTTCTTCTCGAAGCCCTTGGTCACGCCGACCACCATGTTGTTCACGAGCTGACGAATCGTGCCGCTCATCGCGTTGGCTTCACGCGAATCGTTGGCCGGCTCGAAGCTCAGCTTGCCGTCCTTGCTGACGACGTTGACCAGTGCGTTGCGCGCGAGGCTGAGCGAACCGCCCGTGCCCTTGACGCTGATCTGGTCTTCCTTGATCGACACATCCACGCCTTGGGGGATGGCGACCGGCGATTTTCCTACTCGGGACATTTCAGTGTTCTCCTCGATGTCTCGGTCAGGCGACGTAGCACAGCACTTCGCCACCGACACCGGAGGCGCGTGCCTTGCGGTCGGTCATCACGCCCTGGGGGGTCGTGACGATCGCAACGCCGAGGCCGTTCTGGACTTGCGGAATGGCAGTGCTGGACTTGTAGACGCGCAGGCCGGGGCGGCTCACGCGCTCGATGCGCTCGATGACCGGGCGACCAGCGTAGTACTTCAGCGAAATTTCGAGTTCGCTCTTGCCGGCTTCGGTCTTGACCTGGAAGCCGTCGATGTAGCCCTCGTCCTTCAGGACCTGCGCGATCGCGATCTTCACCTTGGAAGACGGGACCGACACAGTGGGCTTCGCCACCATCTGCGCGTTGCGGATACGCGTCAGCAGGTCGGCAATGGGATCACTCATGCTCATGTTGTTTGCTCCTGCCTGGCTTACCAGCTGGCCTTGATGACACCGGGGATGTCACCGTTGAAGGCCAGTTCGCGGATCTTGGCGCGGGCCAGACCGAATTGACGGAAGGTGCCGCGCGGACGACCGGTGATTTCGCAACGGTTGCGTTGACGCGTGGGGTTCGCGTTGCGCGGGAGCTTTTGCAGTGCCAGGCGGGCGGCTGCGCGCTCTTCTTCGGTCTTCTTGAGGTCGTTCGAGGCGGCCTTCAGTTCGGCGTGCTTGGCGGCGAACTTGGCAACCAGCTTGTCGCGCTTGAGTTCGCGCTGGATCAAAGATGCTTTAGCCACGAATCACCTCAGTTCTTGAACGGGAAACGGAAGCCGGCGAGCAGCGCCTTGGCTTCTTCATCGGTCTTGGCCGTGGTCGTGATGCTGATGTTCAGACCACGCAGGGCGTCGACCTTGTCGTACTCGATCTCGGGGAAAATGATCTGCTCTTTCACACCGATGTTGTAGTTGCCGCGACCGTCGAAGGCACGACCCGAGATACCGCGGAAGTCGCGAACGCGGGGCAGAGCCACCGTCACGAAGCGGTCCAGGAATTCGTACATCTGGACGCCGCGCAGCGTGACCATGCAGCCGATGGGTTGGTTCTCGCGGATCTTGAAACCGGCGATGGCCTTCTTCGACTTGGTGACCACGGGCTTCTGGCCGGCGATCTTGGTCAGGTCGGCGACGGCGTTGTCGAGGACCTTCTTGTCGGCGACAGCTTCACCCACGCCCATGTTGAGCGTGATCTTGGTGAGGCGCGGGACCTGCATCGGCGAGACATAACCGAACTTCTCGGTCAGGTCCTTGGCGATCTTTTCGCGATAGTGTTGTTGGAGACGTGCCATCTGAGTACCTCTTAGGCGATCTTGATTTCTTCGCCGCTGGACTTGAAGACACGCACTGCGACGCGCTTGCCTTCGGCATCCTGGCTCACCTTGATGCCCACGCGATCGGCCTTGCCGGTCGCGGCATTGAAGATCGCCACGTTGGATTGGTGAATCGGCATGGCCTTCTCGACGATGCCACCGGTCGTGCCCTTGAGCGGGTTCGGCTTGGTGTGCTTCTTGACGAGGTTGATGCCTTCGACGAGCACGTGCGAGTCGTCCTTGCGCAGCGTCACGACGCCGCGCTTGCCCTTGTCGCGGCCGGCCAACACGATGACCTGGTCGCCTTTGCGAATCTTGTTCATGGCGTTGTTGTCCTTAGAGAACTTCGGGTGCCAGCGACACGATCTTCATGAACTTCTCGGTGCGCAGTTCGCGCGTCACCGGTCCGAAGATGCGGGTGCCGATCGGCTCCAGCTTGGCGTTGAGCAGCACGGCGGCATTGCCGTCGAACTTGACGAGCGAACCGTCGCTGCGACGGATGCCCTTGGCGGTGCGCACGACCACTGCGCTGTAGATCTCGCCCTTCTTGACGCGACCACGCGGAGCGGCTTCCTTGATGCTGACCTTGATGACGTCGCCCACGCTGGCATAACGCCGCTTGGAGCCACCGAGCACCTTGATACACAGGACGGACTTCGCGCCTGTGTTGTCGGCCACTTCGAGCCGGGATTCAGTTTGGATCATTTCTTGATATTCCCAACTTGTACCAATGCGCGGCCCGGAGGGATTCGCGTGTCTCGCATCGGTCAGTCTTGGGCCCGCCGTCCGCGCCTCGAACCACTCGAAGCGCTTCCCGTTTGGGCTGAAATCTTCGCCTTTTTGAAGCGAAGCCCGCGATTGTGGCACCCGCCCGCTTCGATGTCAACTGCCTTCTTTGCGCCGCCCGCCAAGACACTAGACTCTGGCCCCGTGCGCCCTCCTGCCCCCACCCCCTCGTTCTCGAC
>NZ_JBZAYE010000379.1:0-7343 GCF_058244205.1 Variovorax sp. 20P10.2.4 | reverse complement strand
GCCTGGTCGGCGAATCGGGCAGCGGCAAGTCCACCGCGGCCTCGCTGGTCGCGGGGCTGATGGCTCCCACCAGCGGCTCGCTGCATTTCGACGGCCAGCCACTGGCCGCGAAGGCCACCGACCGCTCGCCGACGCTGCGGCGGCGGGTGCAGATCGTGTTCCAGGACCCGCTGTCCTCGCTCAATCCGCGCCAGCGCATCGCCGCCATCCTCGAGCGACCGCTGACCCTGTTCACCGGGCTGCGCGGCCCGGCGCTGCGCGAACGCGCGCAGGCGTTGATGCGCGCCATGCACCTCGATCCGGCGCTGCTCGAGTGCTACCCGCGCCAGCTCTCGGGCGGGCAGCAGCAGCGTGTCGCGATCGCGCGCGCCTTCGCGGCCGAGCCCGACCTGATCGTCTGCGACGAGATCACCTCGGCGCTCGACGTGTCGGTGCAGGCCCAGGTGCTGGAGCTGCTGCTCGAGCTGCAGCGCAAGACCGGCACGGCCTACCTGTTCATCAGCCACGACCTCGGCGTGGTCCGGCGCATGGCCGACCGCGTCGTGGTGCTGCGCCATGGCGAGGTCCGCGAGGCCGGCGCCACGCGCCAGGTCTTCGATGCCCCGGCCGACGACTACACGCGCCTGCTGCTGCAGGCCACCGCCCTGCATTCCGTGACCGCCTCACCCGAAACCCTTGCCGCATGACCAAGTTCATCCACATCACCGATCCCCACCTCGTCGCGCCCGGCGAGATCCTGCACGGCCTGGACCCGTACGCGCGGCTCGCCGCCTGCATCGACGACATCCTCGAGCACCATCGCGACGCGGCCTGCTGCGTGATCACGGGCGACCTTGCGCACCGCGGCGAGAGCACCGCCTACGCGGCGCTGCGCACCCAGCTCGCGCGGCTGCCCATGCCGTGCTTCCCGCTGGTGGGCAACCACGACATCCGCGCGCTGCTGGCGGCGCAATGCCCAGGCGGGCCGAGCGATGGCCACGGCTTCGTGCAGGGCCGCTTCGATGTGGCCGACGCGAGCTTCCTGCTGCTCGACACGCTCGACGAGGGCCGCAACGGTGGCCTCTACTGCGAGCAGCGGCTGGCCTGGCTCGCGGCCGAGCTCGACCGGCTCGGCGAGCGGCCGACCTACCTGTTCATGCACCACCCGCCCTTCGACATCGGCATCCCGTGCCTCGACCGCATCGGCCTCGCGAACCCCGAACCCTTCGCGCGGCTGGTGGCGGGCCGGCGCAACCTGCGCCACCTGTTCTTCGGCCACGTGCACCGGCCGGTCTGCGGCAGCTGGCGCGGCATCCCGTTCTCGACGATGCGCGGCCTCAACCACCAGGTGCCGTTCGACCTGCACACCCTCTCGCCGGTGCCCAAGAGCCACGAGCCGCCGGCCTATGCGGTGGTGTTCCTCGCGGCGGACCAGGTCACGGTCCACTTCCACGACTACCTCGACAAGTCCACGCTCCCGGCGCCCCGGGGCGCTTCGAAATGAGCAGCCGGCGGCGCGCCGTCGTGGTGGTTTGCGACAGCCTGTGCGCGGACCTGGTCACGCCCGGCGTGGCTCCCGCGCTCGCGGCGCTGCGCGCGCAGGGCGCCGACTTCGTTTTGGCGCGCGGTGTCTTTCCCTCGACCACGCGCACCAGCTCGGCCTCGATGGCCACCGGCTGCCTGCCGGCCGCCCACGGCCTGCTGGGCAACACCATGGTGCTGCGCGAGCAGGGCGCGCTGGTGCGGCTGTCGGTGGGCAAGCCCGATTTCCTCGAACGCCTGCGCCGAGCCACGGGCCGCACCTTGCGGCGCCCGACCTGGGCCGAGCGACTGGCGCAGCAGGGCGGCGCGATCGTCATGTCGAACGTGTCGCCGGGCGCGGCCTACCTGCAGGACCCCGACGGCTTCGGCCATGTCTACCATCGCGCCGGCTCGCGCGGACCGGGCGGCGCCGCATTGACGGACAGCTTGGCCATCGAGGTAGGCGCCGCGGGCGACCGGGCGATGACCGATCGCTTCTGTCGCGAGGTGCTGCGCGAACGCGCGCCCGCGCTGGCCGTGCTGTGGCTCTCGGAGCCCGACCACACGGCCCACGGCGTGCCGCTCGGCTCGAGCGAGCACCTGGCGATGATCGCCCACGCCGATGCCTGCGTCGACCAGGTGCGGCGCACCGTGGAGGCGCTCGATCCGGCCGGCGACGAGATCCTGCTGGTCGCCTGTTCCGACCACGGCATGGAAACGGTGGAGCGCAAGATCGACCTCGATGCGCTGCTGGTCGAGGCCGGCTGGAAGCAGTCGCGCGAATCGCAGGAGGTGGTGGTGGCGCCCAACGGCAATGCCGCGCTGCTGTACTTCGCCGACGAGGCACGCGACGCCATCCCGGCCCTCACGCGCTGGCTGGAGGACCAGGACTTCACCGGACGCGTGTTCGCCGGCCCGGCCATGGCAGAGATCGGCCTGCCGACCGGGGGCCCGCTCGGCCTGGCGCTCGCGCTGCGCCATGACGCGAGCGCCAATCCCCATGGCGTGCCGGGCCGCAGCGTCTCGCTGTTGAGCCCGTTCGGCGATTCATCGCCCGTCGGCTGCGCACAGCACGGCGGACTGGGCGAGCACGAACAGCATCCCTTTCTCTACCTGAGAGGGGGAGGGCTTCGTCCCGGCGAGCGACGCCAACCCGCGTCGCTGATCGACATCGCGCCGACCGTGCTGCGCCACCTCGGCGTCGCGGCCGACGGCATGCAGGGACGCGCACTGCAGTAGACGCGCCGCGTCTCTCGCTCCCCCGATGCCGGATGGATTCGTCACGCATGCGCGTGAGGGGCCCGCCTGCGCGTCGCCATCCCTGGGTCACCCCCACCACTCGAAGAAAAAGATGAAGAGACAAAGAAGATTCACCCCCGTCATCGCCGGCGGCGCCATGCTCGCCATCGGCGCCTGCCACGCGCAGTCGAGCGTCACGCTGTTCGGGCTGATCGACACCGGCGTCGCCCACTACCGCGTGCACGGCAAGGGCAGCCAGACCGCGCTGGCCTCCGACGGGCTCGCGAGCAGCCGCCTGGGCTTTCGCGGCCAGGAGGACCTGGGCGGCGGCCTGAGCGCGGGCTTCTGGCTCGAGGGCTCGCTCGCCGTCGACAACCCGACGTCCTTCGACCTCGCGCGGCGCTCGACCGTGAGCCTGGCCGGCCCCTGGGGCGAGCTGCGGCTGGGCCGCGACTACACGCCGACCTACCTGATCCAGTCGGACTTCTCGGGACCCTGGGTCACCAACGGCGTCGGCGAGAGCATCGTCTACCGCGGCCGCGCCATCCTCTACGGCAGCGCCAACGCGGGTCAGAGCTCCCATGTGCGCGTGAGCAACTCGGTCGGCTACTTCCTGCCGCGCGACCTGGGCGGCTTCTCGGGACAGTTCCAGTACGGCCTGCCCGAGGCGGTCGACGGCGGCGACGCGGAGCGCTACCTCGGCGGGCGCCTCGGCTACCGGCAGGGCGCGTTCCGCGTGGGCGCGGCCTACAGCAGGACCATGGGCGGACCGAAGGCGCCGACCACGCGCCCGCGCGACATCCGCTCGGCCAGCCTCGGCGTCGCCTACGACTTCGGCGTGGCATCGGTCGAGGCGCTCCACGCGCAGGACCGGGTGCAGATGCCGCTGGGCGCCAAGCGCTTCGAAGGCGCGACCGTCGGCGTGACGGTGCCGGTCGGCCCCGGCGAGATCCGCGCGAGCTACGGGCAGGTGGCCTTCCGCTACCCGGGCGACCGCTCGCGCGCCAGCAAGATCGCGCTGGGCTACGTGCACCACCTGTCGAAGCGCACCGCGCTCTATGCGACCGTTGCCCATGTGCGCAACCGGCGCGGCGCCGCGCTGACCGTCGGCGGCGACGTCGCAGGCCTCGCCGACCACGCGGCCAGCGGTCAGAACTTCGGCATCCGCCACGCGTTCTGAGCGCCCCCGCCCCGCGCAACCACCCCCACAATCCACGATTGGAGACAAGCATGCACCGTCGCGATCTCATCCGCCTGGCTTCGGCCGCCGCGGCCGCCACCTCCCTGCCGCGCTGGAGCTGGTCGAACACGCTGGCCCAGCGCGACCTGTTCCCGCTCGGCGTCGCCAGCGGTTCGCCGACCCCCGACGGCTTCGTGCTGTGGACCCGGCTGCTCGACGGCCCGGTGCCCGGCACCGTGCCCTTCGACACGCCGCGCCTGCCGCTGCCCGCCGCGCTGACGGTGCGCTGGGAGGTGGCCGAGGACGAGGCCTTCCGCCGCATCGTGCGCGCGGGCCAGGCGAACGCGCTGGCCGAACTCGGGCACGCGGTGCACGTGGAGGTGTCGGGCCTGCGGCCGGACCGTTGGTACTTCTACCGCTTCATGCACGGCGACGCGGTCACGCAGACGGCGCGCACGCGCACCGCGCCGGCCCTGCACGCCATGCCCGGGCGCACGCGCTTCGCCTTCGTCTCGTGCCAGCGCTGGGAGCAGGGGCACTACGCGGGCTACCGCCACATGCTCGACGAGAACCTCGACCTGGTCGTGTTCCTCGGCGACTACGTCTACGAATACGCGATGCCGAAGAAGCCGCCGAGCTACCAGCTGGTGCGCACGCACACGCTGCCGGCCGCGAAGACGCTCGCCGATTTCCGCGACCGCTACGCGCTCTACAAGACCGATGTTCAGCTGCAGGCCGCGCACCGCGCCTGCCCGTGGCTCGTGACCTGGGACGACCACGAGGTGCAGAACGACTACGCGGGCCTCGAAGGCACCGGCGCGGCGGGCGACTTCCTCGCGCGGCGCGGCGCCGGCTACCAGGCCTTCTACGAGAACATGCCGCTGCGCGCGTCGGTGCTCACGCAGGGCCTCGGCGGGCTCGGCACGCTCGACGGCTTGCGCATTTACGAGCGGCATGCCTGGGGCCGATTGCTGCGCTTCCACATGCTCGACACGCGCCAGTACCGCGACCGCCAGCCCTGCCGCGTGCCCGGCGAGGAATCGCCGAGCTCGGTGACGCCCACCGGCTGCCCCGAGTTGCGGGACCCCGCGCGCTCGATCCTCGGCAGCTACCAGGAGCGCTGGCTCGAGCAGGGCCTCGCGCAGGACGCCGCGCTGGGCGAGCGCTGGAGCGTGGTGGCGCAGCAGACGATCTTCGCGCAGCGCAACTACAAGCCGCTGCCGGCCGAGAGCTACCACCCCAGCACCTGGGACGGCTATCCCGCGAGCCGCCAGCGCGTGCTCGACGCGGTGCAGGGCGCGGGCGCGCGCAACACCGTCTTCCTCGGCGGCGACATCCACCAGAACTACGTCAGCCGCGTGCTGGCCGACTTCTCGCGGCCGCAGTCGCCGGTCATCGCGAGCGAGTTCTGCGGCACCTCGATCGCCTCGGCCAGCGGCACGGCGCAGAGCCGCGCGCAGGAGATCGCCGACAACAACCCGCACATCCTGCTCGCGCGTTCCGACAAGCGCGGCTATGCGGTGGCCGACGTGACGCCCGGGCGCTGGCTCACTTCGCTGCGGGTGCTCGACGACGTCGCGCAGCCCGACAGCGGCATCTCGACGCTGGCGCGCTTCGTGGTCGACGACTGCGTGCCGGGTCCCCGGGCGGTCTGACCCATGCCCGACAAGACCATCCCCATGACCACCGGGGCCGAGTGGCCCTACCTGGAGATCCTGGTGCGGCTGGCGCTGAGCCTGGCGCTCGGCCTGCTGATCGGGCTGGAGCGCGAGCGCCGCGGCAAGGAGGCGGGGCTGCGCACCTTCGGCTTCATCTGCCTGCTGGGTGCGCTCGGCGGCCTGCTGGGCATGCCGGTGGCGCTGCTGTGCCTGGCGCTGGTCGGCGTGCTCGCGGTGCTGCTCAACGTGCAGACGCTGCGCGCCGGGCAGGGCGCCGAGCTCACGACCTCGGCTGCCATGCTCGTGACCTGCCTGGCCGGCGTGCTGTGCGGCCAGGGCCACACCATCTCGCCCGCGGCCGTGATGGTGCTGGCCACCGCGCTGCTGGCGTGGAAGGAACGGCTGGCCGGCTTCTCGGCCGGGCTGACCGAAAGCGAGATGCGTTCGGCGCTGCTGCTGGCCATCCTCGCGATCGTGATCTATCCGGCGCTGCCGGCCGGGGCCGTGGGACCGTGGCACCTGGTGGAGCCGCGCGCCGCCTGGGTCACGGTGATCCTGATCGCGGGCATCGGCTTCGTGAACTACATCCTCTGGAAGCTCTACGGCACGCGCGGCACCGAGCTCTCGGGCTTTCTCGGCGGGCTCGTGAACAGCAACTTCACGGTGATCGAGATGGCCTCGCGCGTGGTCGCCACGCGCGGCGCCTACGTGGGCACGGCCTACCGCGGCATCCTGCTGGCGACCACCGCGATGGTGGTGCGCAATGCCGGGCTGCTGCTGATCCTGGCGCCGCTCGCGCTGCTGGGCGCCTCGGGCGCCTTCGCGCTGATGATGCTCGCGAGCGCGGTGCTGGTGCTGTGGAGCTACCGGCGCGCCACGCGCGGCCCCGTGCCCGACGTGCCCGAGATCAAGCTCGACCTGCCGTTCTCGCTGCCGCTGGCGCTCAAGTACGGCGTGGTGTTCCTGGTGCTGCACATCGTCGGCGGCCTCACGCAGCGGCAGTTCGGCGATGCGGGCTTCTACTTCGTGAGCGTGGTCGGCGGCCTGATGTCGAGCGCGAGCGCCGTGGCCGCGGCCGCCGCGCTCGCGTCGCAGGGCAGCCTGTCGGCCACCACGGCGGGCACGGGCGCCGTGCTGGCCTCGCTCACGAGCATCGCCTTCAGCATGTCCTTCGTGCTGCGCACGCGCGAACGCCGCCTGACCACGAAGCTGTGCACGGCCATGTTGTGCATCGCCGTCGCCGGTGCCCTCGGGCTGGCCGGCTGGCATGTGGTCCTGCCGATGCTGCCGATCGGCCACTGAAGGCCGCACCGATACCTCCATCCCTCGAACCCGACACCATGAGCCATCCCACGAAGAACATCGAATCCGTCCTGGTCGAGAACCGCGTGTTCCCGCCCGATGCCCGCGCCACCGAAGGCGCCCGCATTTCCGGTATGGCCGCTTACGACGCCCTGTGCAAGGAAGCGGAACAGGACTTCGAAGGCTTCTGGAGCCGCCAGGCCACGACCCACCTGCAGTGGACGAAGCCCTTCAGCAGGATCCTCGACGAATCGAACGCGCCGTTCTACCAATGGTTCGGCGACGGCGAACTCAACGCCAGCGCCAACTGCCTCGACCGCCACATCGGCACCCCCGTCGAGAACAAGACCGCCATCGTCTTCGAGGCCGACGACGGCACCGTCACCCAGGTCACGTACAAGGAACTGCTCGCACGCGTGAGCCAGTTCGCCAATGCGCTCAAGGCGCAGGGCATCAAGAAGGGC
>NZ_JBZAYE010000378.1:0-7343 GCF_058244205.1 Variovorax sp. 20P10.2.4 | reverse complement strand
CTACGGCCTCACGCGCATCCTCGACGGCGTGCCGTTCAAGAAGCTGGCCAAGGCCATCGAGCGCGGCACCGAGTTCGTCGGCCTCAGCGACTTCACCGCGCTGCAGAACGCGCTGCTCGCGAAGACCGGCGCCGTGACCTGGGCCGGCCCCGCGGTGGGCGAGGATTTCGGCGCCGAGGCCGGGCCCGACGACATCATGGAAGCCTGCTTCGACGATCTCGCGAGCGGGCAGGGCGAGGGCACGGGCTGGCGCATGCCGGTGCGCGATGCGGCGCTCAAGCTCAAGCCCGTGCACGACGCCGTGCTGTGGGGCGGCAACCTCTGCGTGTTGACCAGCCTGCTCGGCACGCCGTACTTTCCGGCGGTCGACCAGGGCGTGCTGTTCATCGAGGACATCAACGAGCATCCCTACCGCATCGAGCGCATGCTCGAGCAGCTGCGCATGGCCGGCGTGCTCGGGCGCCAGCGCGCCATCGTCTTCGGCCAGTTCACCGGCATGCGCAAGGTGCCGGGCTACGACCGCGGCTTCGGCCTCGACACCGTGATCGACCGGCTGCGCGCGCAGCTGCGCAAGGTGCAGGTGATCGCGGGCCTGCCGTTCGGCCATGTGCCGACCAAGGTGCTGCTGCCGGTGGGCGCGAAGGTCGAGCTCGCGGCCGACGGGCGCGACGTGTTCATGGTGTGGGGCCATCACCCGCACGGCAGCGCGAGGCCGCACGGGCATGCGCATGGCCACGATCACGGCCACGCGCACGGCGACCACGCCGACCACGGCCACGCGCACTGAGGCGCCGCGCGCGCCAAAAAAAAGGCGGCCCGGAGGCCGCCTCGAAGCGAACGACAGGCAGCTCGCGACCGCCTGCCGTCCGTTACATCAGTGGTGGGGAATGCGCTGGTGCGTGCGCGGTCCCATCGAGCCCGGCAATCCGCCTTCGAACATGCTGTTGATGCCCTTCATCTTGCGGCGCGCGGCGGTTTCGCCGTCGACCGCGCTCAGCGCGGTCATCACGTCCTGGCGCAGATACCAGAGGGTTTCGACATCGGCGGCAAAGCGCACGCGCTGACTCACGCGTTGCACCGAGTGGCCGCCGTGCGATGGCAGCAGCGACAGCATCGCGCTGCGGATGCGGCCGAGCTGCAGATCCTTGGTGCGCGCACTGGCACCACCCGAAAGGTGCAGCAGACGAAGCAGACGACGGATGATCGACATGGCGAGTTACGTAACACCAGGAGCAAAGGTGGCGGTTACCTTAATCGGGCGATGATCAAGACACAAGTTGTGGAACATTGTTTCTTGTTTGAAAACAACACACTTTACGTAGCAGTTCGAGCAAAAACTGAGGAGTGTTTTCTAAAGTATTAAGGAAAATGCAGGACTTTTCCTACATGGCCCACAGTATTTATCCGACAGCTCACTCTTCCTCTTCAGAATAGTGCGACTTGGTGAAGGATTTGACGGTACAAACCCGTCCAGGGATGACCGGATTTCGGCGTTCTCCGTGTCCGGTCGGAGATAAGAAAACTCAAAACAACGGCGGTGAGGCCGAATTCAGAACATGGTTGTCAACTCCACTGTGGTGTTTGCGGACCTGACCGGGAGCACCCGGGTCTTCGAGGCGATGGGCAATGCCCGGGCCACCGAGACGGTGACGCGCCTGACGCAATGGATCGGGGCGGTGTGCGAAAAGCATGGCGGCCGGGTGGTGAAGTCGCTGGGCGATGGCGTGTTCGCGCTCTTCGCCGAAGGCGCGGGCGCGATCCAGTCGGTGATCGAATTGCAGCGCCAGCACCAGAAGCGCCTGCTGGCCTGGCCCGCGCCGCTGCGCATGGAACTGCAGATCGGCGTGGCCAGCGGCGAGGTGCTCGAGGTCGACGGCGACTGCTTCGGCGACGCGGTCAACCTGGCCTCGCGGCTCAGCGATCTCGCGGGGCCGAGCCAGATCTGGGCCACCGAATCGGTGATCGCCCAATTGCCCGAGGGCTCGGTCCATCACCGCGACCTCGGCCCGATCAACATCCGCGGCCGCAGCGAGCTCTCGGTGGTGCATCGCATCGACTGGCAGGAGGACGTGACCGCCTCGCTGACGGTACCGGCCGCGCTGATGGCGAGCCGCCATGCCGATTCGAACTTCGGCCAGATCGAGCTGAGCTGGCTCGACGTGCGCTCGATGTTCCGCACCGAGCAGTTGCCGATCCACCTGGGCCGCGTCGACGACGCCGAGTTCGTGGTCAACGATCCGCGCGTGTCGCGCCTGCATGCACGCATCGAGCTGCGCCAGGGCAGTTGCGTGCTGACCGACATCAGCACCTACGGCACCTGGGTGCGCTTCCACGGCAATGCCGGGCCCAGCAGCGAGATCGCGCTGCGGCGCGAGGAATGCGTGCTGCACGGCAGCGGCGAGATCGGGCTCGGCGCGCCGCTCAGCGATTTCAGCGCGCCGACCATCGCCTTCAACACCATGGGCGGCGACGTGCTGCTGTCGCGCCGCTCGGTCGGCTGAAGGGCGGCCGCCTCGTCACGTTTGGCTACCAGAAGCGGTGGCCGGGCGTGCACGGGGCGCGGGGGCCGGGCGTTGCTCGTGCATCGGACCGCCGTTCGCGGTCGTTTCCAGCCAGCCTGGACCGGGAGCCCTCAGTGAACCTCAAGCCTTCTTCTTCCTCGTCCCGCGGCCTGCACTTGGCCGCGCTCGCCGCCGTGGCGCTCGCCTCGCTGTTCGCGGCCGGTGCCGCCAACGCGCGCGGCCACTGGTCGATCGAGATCGGCACGCCCGGCGTGGGCTATCCGCCCCCGTACTACTCGCCGCCGCCCGTCTACTACGAGCCCGCGCCGATCTACTACGCGCCGCCCCCGCCGGTGTACTACCGACCGCCGCCGCCCGTGTACTACCGGCCGGCACCGCTGATCGCGCCGCCGCCGGGC
Organism: Variovorax sp. 20P10.2.4; assembly: GCF_058244205.1. NCBI lineage: Bacteria > Pseudomonadati > Pseudomonadota > Betaproteobacteria > Burkholderiales > Comamonadaceae > Variovorax > Variovorax sp. 20P10.2.4. The sequence continues at coordinate 4,423 of NZ_JBZAYE010000378.1, read as the reverse complement.
CGGCTCTACTACGGCCCCGGCTACCCGTACCGCGCGCCCAACGACGACGGGGATGACGACTGACGCGCGCCGTGTCCGCCTGAGCGCTTGCTGAAGACAATCCGCGACAGGAATTGTCAAATTGTGTTTCTTGAACGACGAAAAAGTCACACAAGTTCACATTCCTAAGCCGAAAGTCCGCCGGTTCCGGCCCTCCGATCCACGGAAACCGGTGGGGCATGACCCTTGCCTCCTGACCCCCATCGGCGCGCGGGCGCCGCAGGAGCGAGGGTCATGTTCGACACGGAAGAAGCCGGCCAGCAGGCAGCGGCTCATGAGACGGGGGATGCGCCGTTGGCGCGGGACGGGGATGGCCACGGCACGCCCACCCACACGGGATCGGCCAAGGCGCTGAAGGGACTGGCGCTGTTCGCCATGCCGGCGCTGATCGCGGGCTGTGGCGGCGGAGGAGGCGGCGGTGGCGCGGGCGGCGGCATCTTCCCGGGCGCGAGCGGCGGCGCCAACCCGCAGCCCGATCCGGCCACGCCGGCCGACACCGGCCCCTACCACTACCTGCAGGCCAAGAGCGACGCCGAAGCCGCGCGCTTCCTGCTGCAGGCGCAGTTCTCGGCCTCCGAGCCGGAGATCGCCGCGGTGCGCAGCCTCGGCTATCTGCCCTGGCTCGAACAGCAGTTCAGCGCGCCGCGCACCCAGACCGCCTGGGAATGGGTCGAGAGCCAGCCCTACAACGCCACCGACATCGACGCCACCGTCTGGCGCCAGCTCATGCTGTCGGGCGACGCGGTGCGCAAGCGCATGGCGCTCGCGCTCAGCGAGATCTTCGTGGTCTCGGCCAACGACATCGGCTCGAGCTGGCCGACGCACATGATGGCCCAGTACTGGGACATGCTGGCCGCCGGCAGCAGCGGCAACTTCCGCCAGCTGCTCGAGGCCGTGACGCTCGATCCCGCGATGGGCTTCTACCTCAACACGCGCGGCAACCAGAAGGAGAACAACCGCGGCCGCCAGCCCGACGAGAACTATGCGCGCGAGGTCATGCAGCTCATGAGCATCGGCCTGCAGCAGCTCGAGGCCGACGGCACGCCGAAGACCGGCGCCGACGGCCAGCCGCTCGACAGCTACACGCAGAACGACGTGACCCAGCTCGCGCGCGTCTTCACCGGCTACGACCTCGACATCAAGCCCGGCGAGGAGAACGGCTTTCGCCCGCCCGGCGCCAGCTACACCGTCGAGACCCGAGACTGGACCACGCGGCCGATGGTGCTGGTCGCGAGCCGCCACTCGATGCTCGAGGCGAAGTTCCTCGGCGCCACCGTGCCCGCCAACACGCCCGGCGCCGCCGCGCTCAAGATCGCGCTCGACACGCTGTTCAACCACCCGAACGTCGGACCCTTCATCGGCCGGCAGCTGATCCAGCGGCTGGTCACGAGCAACCCGAGCCCGGCCTACGTGAAGCGCGTGGCGGCGGCCTTTGCCGACAACGGCGCGGGCGTGCGCGGCGACATGAAGGCGGTGTTCGCCGCCGTGCTGATCGACGACGAGGCGCGCGCGCCGGCCGGCCTGGCCAGCCCCGACTTCGGCCGCCTGCGCGAACCGATGCTGCGGCTCGCGCAATGGGGCCGCAGCTTCGGCGTGAGCTCCACCAAGGGCACCTGGCGCATCGGCGACCAGAGCAATGCCAGCTACGGCCTGGGCCAGAGTCCGCTGCGCTCGCCCTCGGTCTTCAACTACTTCCGGCCCGGCTACGTGCCGCCGGCCACCGCCATCGCCGAGCGCAAGCTGGTGGCGCCCGAGTTCCAGATCGTCAACGAGTCCAGCGTGGGCGGCTACCTCAACTTCCTGCAGAACGCGCTGCCCTACGGCATCGACAACGGCGACGTGCGCGCCGCCTACACGGCCGAGAAGGCGCTGGCGCTCGACCCCGCGGCACTCGTGAAGCGGCTCAACCTGCTGCTGACCGGCAACCAGCTCTCGAGCGCCACCGTGAACCTGATCACCAATGCGCTCGCCACGCCCGCGCTCAACGCCAGCAGCAGCGAGGGCGCCCGGCTCAACCGCGTCTACGCGGCCGTGATGCTGGTGATGGGCGCGCCCGAATACCTGGTGCAGAAATGAACCCCATGACCCCGACGAACACGGCCAGCCAGGAGCGGCGCCCATGCATCTGATCGATCCCGCGCGCCACACCCGGCGCGCCTTCCTGCGCCGCTCGGGCCAGCTCGCGATGGCCGGCACCGCGCTGCCGTTCGCGCTCAACCTCGCGACCATGGGCGAGGCCGCGGCCCAGGCCGCGCCCGGCGACGACTACAAGGCGCTGGTCTGCGTCTTCCTCTACGGCGGCAACGACTACGCCAACACGGTGGTCACGTACGACACCGACAGCTACGGCAAGTACAGCCAGATCCGCGGCGGCAACGGCGATGCCGGCGGCGGCATCGCGATCGCGCGCGCCCAGCTGCTGCCCACCTTGCTCGCGCCCACGCAGGCATTGCCGGGCGGGCGCCAGTACGCGCTGCATCCGTCGATGACCGCGCTGGCCGACCTGTTCCACAACGAGGGCAAGGTGGCGGTGCAGCTCAACGTCGGCCCGCTGATCGCGCCGCTCACGCGCGCCCAGTACGACAGCGGCAACCGCAAGTCCTGGCCGGTGCCGCCCAAGCTGTTCTCGCACAACGACCAGCAGTCGGTCTGGCAGTCGTCCTCGCCCGAGGGCTCGACCGTGGGCTGGGGCGGCAACATCGGCGACCTCGTGCTGTCGGGCAACACCGGCGCGCTGTTCACCTGCATGTCGGTGTCGGGCAATGCCGTGTTCCTCTCGGGCGACCAGGCGCTGCAGTACCAGGTCGGCACCGGCGGCGCGGTGCGCATCTACAGCGTGGGCACCAACACCGGCAACCTGTTCGGTTCCGACACCGTCAAGGCCGCGATGCAGCAGCTCGCGCAGCAGGCACGCGGCCACACGCTCGAGGAGGAATACAGCAAGGTGGTCCGGCGCGCGGTCAAGGCCGAGGGCCAGGTCACGACGGCGATCCAGAGCGACTTTCCCGCCGGCGCCTTCCCGGCCAACAACGGCCTCGCGAGCCAGCTCAAGATGGTCGCGCGCCTGATCCGCGGCCGCGCCTCGCTGGGCGTGAAGCGCCAGGTCTTCTTCGTCTCGATGGGCGGCTTCGACCTGCACGACAGCCTGATCGCCAACCAGCCCGGCCTGATGCAGCGACTGTCCGACGCGATGGCCGCGTTCCATCGCCAGATGGCGACGCTGGGACTCGCCGACCAGGTCACGGCCTTCACGGCCTCGGACTTCGGCCGCACGCTCTCGTACAACAGCGACGGCTCCGACCACGGCTGGGGCGGCCATCACTTCGTGGTCGGCGGCGCGGTGAAGGGCAGGGCGATCTACGGCACGCCGCCGCCCGTGAGCATCGGCAACACCGCGGCCGATGCCGACCAGTGGCACGTGGGCCAGGGCCGCCTGCTGCCCACCACCTCGGTCGACCAGTACGCCGCCACGCTCGCGCGCTGGTTCGGCGTGCCCGACAGCCAGCTCGACGGGATCCTGCCGAACCTGAAGAACTTCGGGCGCACGGCCAACGGCATCGCGTATCCGCGCGACGTGGGATTCATGGGATGAACATCATGGGCCACGTGACACTGATGGGTAGCCTCGACAGCGTCGAGGGCGGCATCAGCGTGGACTTCGGTCCGAAGCCGCGCCGCGAGGCACCGCCCTCGACGCCCGGCCTCGGCCTGGCGCGGCGCCGGCCCTTCGCCAGCGTCGAGGGCGCGATCGCGGCCATCGAGGCGCTGGACCGCGAGCTGCGCAAGTTCGAGCTCGCGGTCGACGACGTGCTGCAGGACTACCTCGGCGTGCAGATGGCGCAGATCACCGACTGCGCGCTGACGCGCGGCTGGGAGCCCGTGGGCTTCGTGCAGGACGAGGGCTTTCGGGTCTACCGCTACGAGCGCGTGCGCGGCCGCTCGAGGCAGGCCGGCACGGGCCGCTGAAGTGCCGGGCGGCCAGCGCGGCGCCGCCTGTCATCGCACGGACACGAATCCGTCACGCAGCGCAGTCACCATCCGGCTCGCCCCGGCTGCGATGGTCCCGACGTCCACGGCCCGGCTCCTCCGAACACGCCGCGCATGCACCTTTCCTGCACCTCCTTCCTCGATCCGGCATGCCCGCAGCGGGTTCACAGCTCGCGGCGGGACTGATGGCGGTGGCGGTGCTCCTGGGCGGCATGCCGGCCGCACGCGCCGACGCGCCACGGACCGCCGTGGCCGATCCCGCGGCGCCGATGCACTTCGACATTCCGCGCCTGCCGCTGGCCGCCGCGCTGAGCCGCTTCCATGCGCAGACCGGCCAGTCGCTGCTCTACGACGACGCGATCGCCGACGGCCGCATGGCCGGCCCGCTGCAGGGCGA
>NZ_JBZAYE010000377.1:0-7344 GCF_058244205.1 Variovorax sp. 20P10.2.4 | reverse complement strand
TCGCGGGCTTCGTGCTCCAGGCGGCCGTGATCGCGCTCGCGAAGCTCGATGCCGCCCCCTCGGAGGCGGCGTTGCGCAGCCCTACTTGAGCGTCGACCAGACCATCGCGCGGCAGCCCGGCTGGTTGGCGGGCGGCAGCAGGTCGCAGTTGCGCAGCGCCTGGCGCTGGTTGTCGTTCATGCGGTCGTAGCGATCGCGGTCCCGATCGCGTTCGCGCTCCCAGCCACCGCCGCCATAGCGGCGCGGGTCTTCCGAGCGGCGGCGCGATTCGATGTCCTGCAGGTTGTCGCGGTCCTGGCGCGAGAGATTCTCGTTCTGCAGGCAGCGCGCGTAGGCCGGGCTCTCGGGACGGAAGCCATAGGCCATGCAGTTCTGCTCGTCGCGCATGCGCTGCTCGCGCGCATGCTCGCCGGGCGTCACGCAGCCCGCGAGCAGCGTGCCCGCGGCAACGGCCGCGAGCGCAAGGCGCGGCGCGGAAGAACGGAAGGTGCGAAGAAGAGAAAGCGGTCGGGGTTCGATGCGGTTCACAGTCATTGCCGAACTCTAGGCCGCAGAGTTAGGAATGATCTGAATCAATTCTTAAGAAGCACGTCCTCGAAGAAGGCACCGATCGGCCGTTCGAGGTCGCGCACCTGGACCTCGAGCACCCAGATGCCGTCGCCCGGAACGAAGTCGGCCTCGGCCAGGCGGTGCTTGCCGTAGAGCGCATGCGGAAAGTCCGAGACCCGGTGGCCTCCGGTCTCGCGCACCAGCGCGCAGCCATGCGTGCGCGCGAGCCCGTTCGCGAAGTCGTAGAGCGCCGCGCCGCTCAAGCCCTGTCGCCAGGCCTCCTGCGCGCGTTCGAAGATGTCGCGCGCCGCGCGCGTGACGCGCGCGTGGTCGGCATCGGCACCGCGAACGAAGGTATCGCCGTAATCGCCCTCGTAGCCGTCCCAGACCGGGCCCAGGTCGACGGTGTAGACGTCGTCCTCGCGCAGGCGCCGCTGGCGATCGACCGGCTCGCGCGAGGTGCGTTGCGTGTCGGGCCCGAAGCGCACATAGGTCGGATGCCAGTTGTAGGCGGCGCCGAGTCGGCGCAGATGCCGGTCGGCGACCGCGATCGCCTCGCCGGTGGTCATGCCGGGTTCGATCAGCGCGGCGATCTGCGGCAGCGCCTCCATCGAGCGGCGGCGCGCTTCGAGGATGCCGTCGCGCGTGAACGTGGCACCCACCTTCTCCCAGGGATGGCGCGCGACCTGCGGCGCGCCATCCTTCGTGCTCGGCAGAAACACCTCCGAGACGAAGCGCGCCTTCGGCAGCCCCTCGGCCTGCAGCAGCGCGCGTGCGTCGCGCACCATGGCCGGGTTGCCGCAGGCATAGACGATGGTCCGCGCCCAGTCGTGCGCGGCCTTCGATGCCGCGTGCTGCACATGCTGCCTGCCTTCCGCGCGCGAAGACGGCACCGCGGTCCAGCGAAAGCCCGCGTGCGCCCGCGCCATCTCATCGAGCCATGCGGCCGCATAGCAATCGCCGGCCTCGGCCACGCCCCAATAGAGCGACACCGTGCGGAACGCGCCGCTCGCGAGCGCCGTCTGCAGGATCGGCCGAACGCCCGCGAAGCCGGTGCCGGTGGCCAGCAGCACGAGGTGCTCGATTCCGTCGGCGGGTGCCTGCCACACGAAGGCGCCATGGGGCCCTTCGAGCTCGAGCAGGTCCGCGGGCCGCAGCGCCGCGAGACGCTGCTCGGTGAACAGGCCGCCCGGCATGCGGCGGATATGGAACTCGAGCCGGTTCGCTTCGCCCTCTTCCGTCGGCCGGTTGGCGATCGAGAAGCTGCGGCGCTCGCCCTCCTCGAGCACGAACTGCGCATGCTGCCCCGGCGCGCAGCGGAATGGCTCGGCGCTCTGCAGCTCGACCACCAGCCGCGTGACCTTGGCCGTGAGCGGTTCGCAGATCACGACCTTCGCGGAGTGCCGCGATGGCGCTAGCGCCGGCGCGCTCCAGTGCGCGAAGCGCAGCCGCAGGTCGCTGGTGGCACGGCACTGGCACATCAGCAGTTCCCCCGCGTCGACCTGGTAGGCCGCCTCCGAGGGCGGTGCGATGCGCTCGACGCTGCCTTCGAGCAGCTGCGCGCGGCACGAGCCGCATTCGCCGCGCTTGCACGAGAACGGCACGGCCACGCCCTGCGCCAGCGCCGCATCGAGCAGGCTGCCCGCGTCGTCGAGGGGGAATCGCGGACCGTCGGGCGCGAGGGTGCAGAAGAAATGCGTGGGGGTCGTCGTCATGGGGAGCTTCGTGGGTGGAGTGCCTTGGACGCGAATCTAAATAGAATGTGGCCTTGCTTGTAGATCCATTTCGGAGAAAGCGATAAGGCCACTTTCCAGCCCCCCGCAGGCCCGGCGCACGCCATCGAGCCTCGATCTCGCGACCGAACCGCCGCGCGAGGGCGAGGCCAAGCAGGCCTGGATCTACCGCCAGATCCGCGCCCGCATCCTCGACGGCGCACTGGCCAAGGGCGCGCGCCTGCCCTCCACGCGGCAGCTCGCGCAGCGCTGGCAGGTGTCGCGCGTGACCGTCGACGCGGCCTACGACCAGTTGCGCAGCGAGGGCTACCTGGTCAGCCGGGCCGGATCGGGCACCTACGTGGCGGCGCAGGTGCCCGACCGCTTCTTCGAGGCCGGCGACGCGAAGCGGCGCCCGGCCACGCCCCGTACGCGGCCGGCCTGGAAGACCGACATGGCGCCGCTCGCCGCCACCGAGGCCCACCAGGCCTTCATGGCACGCGTGGCCGATCCGGCGCTGTTCCCGCTCGATCTCTGGCGCCGCACCTTGCAGGCCAGCGCGCGGCGCGTGACCGCGGCACAACTGGCCGACGACGATCCCTTCGGGCTGCTGGCGCTGCGCGAGCAGATCGCCGGCTACCTCGGGGTGGCGCGTGGCATCGCCTGCGAGGCCGAGCGGATCGTGATCGTCTCGGGCATCCGCGAAGGGCTCGACCTCTGCGCGCGGCTGCTGCTGGCGCCCGGCGACAAGGTGCTGCTCGAGGACCCCGGCTACCTGCATGCCGCGCCGATCTTCGGCCACCACGGCCAGCAGTTGATCCATGTCCCGATCGATGCCGAAGGCTTCTCGGTCGCGCAGGCGCGCCAGCATGCGGGCGCACGGCTCGCGCATGTCACGCCCGCGCACCAGTCGCCCAGCGGCCTCACGATGCCGGTGTCGCGCCGGCTCGAACTGCTGTCGTGGGCCGAAGCCGCGAAGGCCTGGGTGGTCGAGGACGACTACGACAGCGAGTTCAGCTACGACAGCGCGCCGTTGCCGGCCTTGAAGAGCCTGGACGCGGCCGACCGCGTGATCCACTGCGGCAGCTTCAACAAGACCCTGTTCGGCGCGCTGCGCATCGGCTACATGGTGCTGCCGCGCGCGCTGGTCGCCGACTTCCGCCGCGCCTGCCACATCGCCGGGCGTTCCACCGGCGTGATCGAGCAGATGGCGCTGGCGCGCTTCCTCGAGAGCGGCGACTTCGCGCGCCATGTGCGGCGCGCGCGCATGGTCTACGCGCAGCGGCGCGACCTCGTGCTCGGCGGCCTGCGCGCGGCGCTCGAGCCCGCGCGGCTGCATGTCACCGGGGAGCACGCGGGCTTCCACCTCGTGTGGTGGCCGCCGCCGGACATGGCGCTGGCGCCGTTCCTGCGCGCGGCCGCGCAGCGCGGGCTGCGCTTCCAGGCGATCTCGGATTTCTGCCGGCGCAAGGATCTGCCGCCAGGGCTGGTGATCGGCTACACGGCGATGGACGACGAGGCGCTGCGCCAGCACGTCGACGAACTGCGGCGGCTGATCCAGAACGCCTGACGCGGCCGTGCCTTTGCATCGTCCTGTCATCAAGACCCTCTAAAAGGCGAGCGAGACGGTCCGCGAATCCGCAATCGCCGCCGCCCCCGCGGCCAATTGGAGGAGAACATGAACGAGCCCGCCCATATCGGTGTCGCCTCGCGTCAGCGCATCCAGCAGCAGGCCGAGCAGATCCAGCGCTCGCTCGACGCGATCGGCGCCGGCCGGCCCGGTGATGCCGAGCCCGAGATGCTGCGCCGCAGCGCCGTGCTGCAGCGACGGGTCGGCCTGCCCGTGCAGGAGGCCGCGCGCGAGGCGCCGCATTCGGGCGCGGAAAAGGTCTGGGGCAAGACGATCGACTTCGTCGATGTCGCGTTCCTGCAGCGCGGCGCCTATGCGGCGCGCGCCGTGGCGCGGATCGTGACGCGCGACGGCCAGGGCCTCGGCACCGGCTTCATGATCTCGCCCGTGCTGTTCCTCACCAACAACCACGTGATCGGTTCCAAGGCCGATGCGGCGGACCTGCTGGTGGAGTTCGACTACGAGCGCGACCTCGCGGGACGCCCGCGCGTGCCCACGCGCTTCGCCTTCGCGCCCGAGGCCTGCTTCCTCACCAACGACCAGGACGACCTCGACTACACCGTGCTGGCGGTCGGCGGCCGCCTGAACGGCCCCGGCGTGCTCGCGGGCTACAGCTTCCTGCCGATCTCCGCGGCCCGCGACAAGCACCAGCTGGGCGACCACGCGAACATCGTGCAGCACCCCGACGGGCGCCTGAAGGAAGCCGTGCTGCGCGAGAACCAGCTGGTCTCGCGCGCGAGCACCACGCTGCACTACGTGGCCGACACGGAGCCCGGGTCTTCCGGCTCGCCGGTCTTCAACGTGCTGTGGCAGGTGATCGCCCTGCACCACTGGGGATCGCCGCACCGCGACCTGCTCGACCAGAACGGAAAGCAGATCGCCAAGACGGTCAACGAGGGCATCCGGATCAGCGCCATCGTGACCGACATGAACACGCGCAAGAGCGGCCTGCCGGCGCGCGAGCGCGAGAAGATCACCGAGGCCATCGCCGCGGGCCTGGACCCGCAGGTGGTCTCGTCCGTCGAGTCCGCACCGGCCATGGCGCATGACGCTTCGCTCGGCGCATCGGTCGACGTGGCCAGCGACGGCACGGCGACCTGGACCATCCCGCTGCGCGTGAGCGTGCAGCTGGGCGGCTACCCGGCCCGCGGCGGATCGACGACGCCCGCGCAGGACGCCGCGCCGCAACCGCATGCCGACGCGGCGCCGTCGAGCACCGGCGAAGAGGCACGGGTCCAGGTCGATCCGGACTACGACAACCGCGACGGCTACCAGCCCGACTTCCTGCCCGGCGTTGCCGTTCCCCTGCCCAAGCCGCGCGGTGCGGCGGCCCTGCGGGCGGTATCGGTCAACACGCGTCCCAAGGCGGGCCGGCCCAAGTACGAACTGCCGTACGAGCACTTCAGCGTGGTGATGCACAAGAAGCGGCGGCTGGCCTGTTTCACGGCCACCAACATCGACGGACGGCTGGCCAAGAGCTACGACCGCAGCACCGGCGTCATCGCCGCCTTCCATCCGGGCGAGGAGGAAGCGGACGAGGCCCCGGAGGCCAGCGAGCTCTGGTTCATCGATCCGCGCATCCCCGAGGAAGAACAGACCCCGCCGGCGCTGTACGCGGGACAGACGGCCTACGACGCGCAAGGCGCGGCCATCGTCGACAAGCGCAAGGCGGACCACGCGAACCGGATCTTCCAGCAAGGCCACCTGACGCGCCGGCAGGATCCACTCTGGGGGCCGGACGACATCGTCGTGCGCGCCAATGCCGACACCTTCCACGTGACCAACCGGTCGCCGCAGGTGGGCTTCTTCAACATGGGCAAGAGGAAACCGGGCGCCGAGGCGGCCGCGCACGCGGGCGGCACCCTGTACTGGCGCGCGCTCGAGGACTTCGCGCTCAACAACGCGGTGGCGGACCAGGCGCGCGTCAGCGTGTTCACCGGACCGATCTTCGACGACGAGAACGACATTCCCTGGGAGCGCGGCATGCCCGAGATGGCCGGGTTCAAGGCCCCGCGCGAGTACTGGAAGATCGTGCTGCGCGTGGAGGACGGCCGCCTGCAGGCGACCGCCCTGAGCATCGACCAGACGCCGCTCATCGACTACGTGCCCGAGGCCACGCTGTCCGAAGCGGCCCTGGCGCACGTGAGCTTCGAGAAGGTGAAGCGCTACCACGTGAGCATCGCGGAACTGGAGCGTCTGACCTCCCTCGATTTCGGCGCGAAGGTGCGCGGCGCCGATACCCATCAGGGCGGGGAGCGGCGCGAGGTCGCTTCCTTGAGCCAGCTGCTGAGCGTTCCGCGCGCGCCGAGCCGCCGGCGCCGCTGACCCTCGCGCCTAGAACAGCGACGCCATCCCGTTGGGCCGCGCGCCCTCGATGTCGAGCATCCTGAGCTTGGTCAGCGCCCCGCCCCCGGCCGAGAAGCCGCCGGGCTTGTTGCCGGCCGCGAGCACGCGGTGGCATGGCACCACGGGCGCGAAGGGATTGAGGCCCATGGCCTGGCCCACCGCGCGTGCCAGCGTCTTGTCGCCCAGTTCCTCGGCGATCTCGCCGTAGGTGCGGGTCTGGCCCGGCGGAATGCGCCGTGCGAGCTCGTAGACGCGCCGATGGAAATCGGACAGGCCGCGCATGTCGAGTGCGATGTCGCGCAGGTCGTCCTGCGCGCCTTCGAGCAGGGCCTGCACCGCCGCGATCGCGCGCCGCGCCTCGGCATTCGGCTCGGCTTCGGGCAGCTCGGGAAAGCGCTGGCGCATGCGCCGGAGCGCGGGCTGCAGCGTGGGGTCGTCCTGCGGCAACTGCACGCCGACCAGCCCCCGCGGCCCCCAGGCGATGCCGCAGACGCCGAGCGCGGTATCGAACACGGCGAAGCCGGGCGTGATGGCCTCGTCGGCGAGCGGAAGCGCCTCGTTCATGCGGGTTCCAGCGCATGCTGGCGCGAAGCCAGAACGGCACCGAGCCACAGCGCGATCGCCGACCCCACGAGGCCGCGCGCCAGCCCGCCCGGACCGTCGGAGATCCAGCCGGTGATGGTCGGGCCCACGATCTGGCCGAAGGCGAACACGATGGTGAAGACGCTGATGCCCTGGGCCCAGCGCGAGGACGGCAGGTTGTGGCGCACCAGCGCGGTGGTCGAGGCCACCACCGAGAGGAACACGCCGCCGAACAACAGCCCCGAGACCAGCGCGATGGGCGCCGAGGCACTGAGCACCGGCAGCAGCGTCGCCACGCCCAGCAGCCCGTTGAGCAGCGCCTGCGGCTGGCCGCCACGGTAGCGGTCGAGCAGCCCGGCCCACAGCCGCGACGAGGCGATGCAGGCGATGCCCAGCAACGCATAGAACAGCGTGACGAAGCCCGCGCTGGCGCCCTGCTCGCGCAGCAGCGCGATCACGAAGGTCATGTAGCCGATGTAGCCGATGCCGAAGAAGGCATAGCCCGCGAGCGCCCAGCCGAAGCGA
>NZ_JBZAYE010000376.1:0-7347 GCF_058244205.1 Variovorax sp. 20P10.2.4 | reverse complement strand
CAGGCCACGCACCGACAGGCGCACCGCGCCGCGCGCCGAGGGCGCGGGCCGGAAGGCCGAGGCGGCGACCGCTTCGCCCACCGTGAGCTTCACGAGCTCGGCGACAGACGCATCCTGCGGGCGCAGCGTGGCCACGGTGCGCCCGCCACGCATCACGGTCACGCGGTCGGCATAGGTCTTCACGTCGGCCATCTTGTGCGTGACCAGCACCACCGCGGCGCCGCCGCGCGCGAGCCCCTGCACGGTCTGCAGCAGCCGCGCTGCCTCCTGGTCGGTCAGCACGGCGGTGGGCTCGTCGAGGATCAGGATGCGCGCGCCCGCGAGCAGCACCTTGAGGATCTCCACGCGCTGCTGCTCGGCGATCGAGAGCGTGTCGACGCGGCGCATCGGGTCGATGTCGAAGCCCAGCGCCGAGGCCTTGTTGCGGATGTCGCGCGCGATGTCGCGCAGCCGCTCGCCATGGCTTCGGAACTCGGCCGAAGGCGGGGCGGTCAGCAGGATGTTCTGCGCCACGGTGAAGGGCCGCACCAGCTTGAAATGCTGGTGGACCATGCCGATGCGCTGGCGCGCCGCATCGCGCGGGCCCGCGAAGCGCACCGCGTTGTCGTCGACCAGCAGCTGGCCCGCCTCGGGCGCATAGAGGCCGGCCGCGATGTTCATCAGCGAGGACTTGCCCGCGCCGTTCTCGCCGAGCAGCGCATGCACCTCGCCCCAGCGCGCGGCGAAGTGCGCGTCGGTCAGCGCCGCGAAGCCGTCGAAGGATTTGCGGATGCCGGTGAGTTCGAGCGCGTTGGGCATGGGGGCGGAATTCCTCGCGGCCTACTTCTGCGTGACCACGCCCTTGACGAACCAGTCCATCTTCCAGAGGTCGGCATCGGACAGCACGGCGCCCTTGGCCACGCGCTCCTTGCCGTCGCGGTCGGCCAGCGGGCCGGCGTAGATCTGCTTGCCCTTCATGAGCGCGTCGCGCTCGGCGGTGATCAGCGCGGCCTTGTCCTTGGGCACGGCCGGGCCGAAGCCCGCGATGTCGGTGCCGCCGTCTTTCATCGAAATGAAGGCGCCGTACTCGGCGGGCTTCCAGTTGCCGGCCATGATCTTCTTGAGCTCGGGCGTCAGGAAGCGGTCCCACACCCAGACCGAGGAGCACAGCGTGGCCTTGGGCGCGAACTGGCGCAGGTCGCGGTGGTGGCCGGTGCCGTAGACGCCACGCTCCTGCGCGACGATCTGCGGCGTGGGGCTGTCGACGTGCTGGCCGATCACGTCGGCGCCCTGGTCGATCAGCGCGGAGGCGGCGGCGCGTTCCTTCACGGGGTCGTTCCACGCGCCGGTGTAGATCACGTTGACGGTGGCGTTGGGGTTCATCTTCTGCGCGCCGAGCGCGAAGGCGTTGATGGTCCAGTTCACCACGCCGAAGGGATTGGCCGCGACGAAGCCGAGCTTGCCGCTCCTGGAGGCCGCGCCTGCGGCCATGCCGCACAGGTACTGGCTCTCGTAGGTGCGGCCGTAGAAGGATTCGAGGTTGCGGCCGTTGGTGGTGCCCGAGCCGTTGAGGAAGGCGACGTCGGGGTACTTGGCGGCCAGGTCCTTGAAGCTGTCGGAGTAGCCGAAGGCCGTGCCGATGACGATGTTGGCGCCGCGCTGGATGAACTTCTCGGCCGCGGGCTTGATGGCCGAGGCGTCCTCGGGCACGTTCTCGACGAACTGGATCTTCTGGCCGAGTTCCTTCTCGATCTTCACGCGCGCCTCGTCGAAGGCCTGGGTCCAGCCGCCGTCGTTCTTGGGGCCGAAGTAGAGCATCGCGATCTTGGGCTTGTCCTTGAGCGTGAAGCCGTCGGCGGCGACCGCGGGCAGCGCCGCGAGGGACGCTGCGCCCGCCGCGAAGGTCAGGGCGAGACAGGAAACGGGAGTGCGCGGCATGGAGCAACCTTTCGAGAGAGGCATGGCGGAAGGGGCCGGAGAAAGAAGAAGGAGAGCGAGCAGGCGCGAGGAGGCCGCGGGCGCGTCACAGCATGAAGTTGATGCGGAACACGTTGCCCTCGGGATCGAGCAGCACCGACTGGTACCAGTCGTAGTAGGTGCGGTAGGGCGCCTTGACGAGCGTGGCGCCGGCCTCGAGCGCGATCGGCACCATCCGGTCGACCTCGTCCTGGCTGTCGACGTCGATGTTGAGCAGGAACTTCACGCCGCGCGTGTCGGAGAACTCGGCGAGCTGCAGCAGTTCGTAGGCATCGAGCGCGTTGAAGCCCAGGCTCGACTTGCCGGTGTCGAGGCCGCGGAAGATCGGCGAGCGGATCGCCTCGATCTCGGGGAAGCCGAACACGCGCTGGTAGAAGCCGCTGAGCGCGACCACGTCCTTCGCGAAGATGTTGACGTAGGACAGGTGGGCCATGTGCTCTACGCCGTCACCTTGGTGCCGCCGAAGGTCGTCTGCTTGACGAACTTCGAGGTCAGGTGGTCGCCCGAGGAGATCGGCGCGTACTTCGGTTGTTCGCCGGGCGCGAGGCAGCTCGGCAGGCACTCGACCATCGCGTCGTAGTTGGGCTGGTGGAAGAACACCAGCGACTGCCGGCGGTTGGTGCTCGCCACCTCGAAGGGCGGGTTGATCACGCGGTGCAGCGTCGACACCCACTGGTCATTGGTCCACTGCATCATCAGGTCGGCGATGTTGACGACCAGGCCGCCCTCGACCTGCGGCACGTCGACCCACTGGCCGGCCTTGTTGAACACCTGCAGGCCCTTGTCGTCGGGCAGCACGATCGTGAGGCTGCCGTAGTCGCTGTGCGCGCCCGCGCGCAACTGGCCCGGCAGCGGCTGCTCGCGCTGCGGCGGATAGCTCAGCACGCGGAACATGCTGATGTGGCGGTCGATCTTGTCGTCGAAGAAGCGCTCGGGCAGCGCGAGGCCGAGCGCGAACACGCGCATCAGCGAGCGCGAGAGATCGCTCATCGCCTCGAAGTAGCCCTCGTAGGCTTCGCGGAAGCCCTCGATCGGCGGCCAGCTGTTGGGTTCGAAATGCGGACCGGCCGCGGGACCGCGGTGGTAGTCGTCGTCGGGCACGTTCGAGGGGCCGATCGAGAACGACTCCTTGAGGTCGCCCGGTGCCGCTTCCTCGAGGCTGTACGACAGGCCTTCCTCGCCGACCGCGCTGTAGCCGCGCACCGCGTCCTCGCGCGGGCGGTCGACCTTGCGCTTCTCGGCCAGGGGCAGCTCGAAGAAGCGCCGCGACAGCGAGGCCACGCGCGCGATCAGCTCGGGCGCGATGCCGTGGTTGGTGATCACGAGGAAGCCGATGCTGCGGCAGGCTTCGTCGACTTTGTGCGCGACCTCGGCCTTGCCTTCGGCGGTGCCGGCGAAGTACGGCGCGAGATCGATGATGGGAACGGACAGCAGGGTCATGGCGAATGGCTCCATGGGCTTGGCATGCCTTTCGCCATGCAACGTCTGTGCCAGTTGGACCAAATGGACAAATCGCTTTCGTCGCGTCAGCATGGTGCGCCGCGAGGCCTTCGGAACACCGGCGCGGCGCGGTGCGATGCACGCGGCCTTACAGTGGTGCGCGTTCCGAACCAACGACCGATGACGATCGACGAAGACAGAAAGAGCGAGGGAAGATGCCGAAGACCAAGGCGCTGGCCGCGGCCAGCCACAGCGAGAAGCCGAGCCGCAAGCCCGCCGTGCGCAGCGCGTCGGCGGTGAACCGGCGGCTGCGCCAGATCGAGAACAAGCGCAGCGCGATCCTGGGCGCGGCGCTCGGGCTGTTCTCGCGCTTCGGGCTGCACGGTACCTCGATCGACCAGGTGGCCGCGCGCGCCGACGTGTCGAAGAGCAACCTGCTCTACTACTTCGCGAACAAGGAGGAGCTCTACGTCAACGTGCTGCGCGACCTGCTCGCGCTGTGGCTCGAGCCGCTGCGCGGCTTCAGCGCCGAGCAGGATCCGCGCGAGGCGATCGGCGACTACATCCGCCGCAAGCTCGTGATCTCGCGCGACCGGCCCGATGCCTCGCGCCTGTTCTGCCTCGAGATGATCCAGGGCGCGCCGCTGCTGCGCGACGAGCTCGATCGCGAGCTGCGCACGCTGGTGGAGAAGAAGTCCGAAGTGATCCGCGCCTGGGTCGAGGCCGGCAAGCTCGCGCCGGTCGATCCGCCGCACCTGATCTTCGCGCTGTGGGCGATCACGCAGCACTACGCCGACTTCGGCGTGCAGGTGCAGGCGCTGTCGGGTCACACGCTGGAGGACGAGGGCTTCTTCGAGCGCACCGTGGAGAACGTGCAGCGCATCGTGCTGCAGGGCATCGAGCCGCGTTGAGTTCGCGGCTTCAGTGCGGCGGCGCCGCGATCTCGTGATAACGCCGATCGAAGTAGATCAGCCCCTGCGCCGCGCCGCCGATGGCGATGGCCACGGCTTCGCAGAACAGCACGTCGTGCGTGCCCGCGCTGGTGGCGTGCATCACGCGGCAGTCGAAGGAGACGGCCGCGTCCTCGAGCATCGGCGAGCCGGTGGCATCGCGGCGCCAGCGGCCGGCGGCGAAGCGCTCGTCCATCGGCGTGCGGCCGCCGAACAGCGCCGACAGCGACTGGTGGCCCGCGGCGAGCACGTTCACGCACAGCACGCCATTGGCCTTGAAGGCCGGGTACACCGAGGCCGAGCGGTTGAGGCACACGAGCAGGGTCGGCGGTTCGTCGGTCACGCTGCAGACGGCCGAGGCCGTGAAGCCGGCGCGGCCCGCGGGACCGTCGGTGGTGATGATGTTGACGGCCGCGCCCAGTCGCGCCATTGCGTTGCGATAGTCGCTTTTCTGCAGGCCGCACGGCAACCCGGCGGGCGTTGGAATGGAGGCCATGGCGTGTTGCATGCCGGGTGCTTTCAGGCCAGCACGCAGGCCTCGTCGAAGCCCAGGCGCGGCAGGCGCCCGAACAGCTTCGACGCGTCGCCGTGGCCGAGGTTGATGAGGAAGTTGACGGTCCAGTCGCTGCCCTCGAAGAAGGCGGCGTCGACCTTGGCCTTGTCGAAGCCCGACATCGGGCCCGCGTCGAGCCCGAGCGCGCGCGCCGCCAGCAGCAGGTAGCCGGCCTGCAGGCTGGCATTGCGAAAGGCCGTCTCGTGTGCGGCCTCGGGGCTGCCGGTGAACCAGCTGCGCGCATCGGCATGCGGGAACAGCGTGGGCAGTCGGTCGTAGAACCTGCGGTCCCAGGCGGCGATGACGGTGACGGGCGCGCTCATCGTCTTCTCGAGGTTGCCCTTGGACAGCGCGGGCGCGAGCCGAGCCTTGCCCTCGGGCGTGCGCACGAACACGAAGCGCGCGGGCGAGCAGTTGGCCGAGGTCGGGCCGAGGCTGGCGAGCGCGTGCAGCTGGCGCAGCTGCGCGTCGGACACCGGTTCGTCGGTCCAGCCGTTGTGGCTGCGCGCGGCCGTGAAGAGCAGCGCGAGCGCCGCGTCGTCGAGCGAAGTGGAAGTGGTCATGCGATGGCGGCGGGTGTGGCGACCCGCGAGAGGAAATCGAGCAGGCCGCGGTTGAAGGCCTCGGCCTCGGTCACGCTGTGGGCATGGCCGCCATGCGCGACGAAGTCGAGCGTGACGTCACGCAGGCCGTCGGCCAGGTGCTGCGAGCAGGTCCAGGGCACGAGCACGTCGTCCTTGGCGGCCGCGATCAGCACAGGCGCGGCGATCTCGCCGAGACGTGCGGCCACGTCGAAGGCGCGCAGCGCGCCGATGCGCGCGCGCATGTTGGCCTCGCCCGGAAAGTGCGCGAAGGCATGGTCGACCTCGTCGGCCACGCGCTGCGCATGCTCGGCGGCCCAGGCCGCGGGGTACAGGAAGATCGGCTGCGCCTCGACATAGGCGCGCGCGCCGCAGGCGCCGAGCAGCGCGAGCCGTGCATCGAAGCAGCGCGCCGAATGCGGATTGGGTCGGGCCCACGCGTTGACGAGCACCAGGCTCGCGATGCGCGCGGGTGCGTCGAGCGCGAGCTGCAGGCCCACGAGGCCGCCGAGCGCGTGGCCCGCGAAGTGGCACTGCGCGGTGTGGGTGGCATCGAGGATCTCGAGCACGTCGCGCGCCATGTCGGCGATCACATAGGCCTCGGGCAGCGTGGCGGGGCTGCGGCCAGTGCCGCGCTGGTCGTAGACGATGACGCGGTGGCCCGCGGCGACCAGCGCGCCGAGCTGCGGCTGCCAGAAGCCGGCCGAGCCGCCGAGGCCCGACGACAGCAGCACGGTGGCCGCGGCGTCGGACGCGCCGTGCACCTCGTAGTGCAGGGGGCTCATCGAGCTCAGGACTTGCGGCCCACGTGCGCGATCGAGGCGATCTCGATCAGCGCGTCGGGCTTCACGAGGCCGCACTGGATGCAGAAGCGCGCCGGTTTGGTGCCGGGGAAGAACTCGGCATAGACCGCGTTGATCTTCGCGTAGTCGGCCCAGTCCTTGATCATGATCTGGTTGAAGGTCACGTCGTCCATGGTGCCGCCCGCGGCTTCAACCACGCCCTGGATGGTGGCGAGCACATGGCGGGCCTGCGCGGCGGCGTCGCCGACATGGACCACGTTGTTGTCCTTGTCGAAGGGCAGCGTGCCCGAGACGTAGAGCACGCCGTCGGCGAGCGTGCCAGGCACGTAGGGGGCGAGCGGCACGCCGGTGCCGGGCGGGATGATGGCTTGCTTGGGCATGAAAAGACTCCTGGAGAAAAGAGGATCAGGCGGTGGCCGCTTCGGCCGGGGCGGGTTGCGGCAGCGCGGCCGGCGCGAAGCTGCGGCAGAAGTGGTCGACCGAGGAGACCCAGCCGAAGAAGGTCTCGACGTTGTAGACCGAGGCCTGCTGGATCGCGGGCCCGCCGAGCTCGTGCGTGGCGTCCTCGAGCATCACGGCGAAGTACTCGAGGTGGAAGGCGTCGCGCAGCGTGGATTCCACGCAGACGTTGGTCGCGATGCCGGTGAACACGAGGTGGCGAATGCCGCGCGAGCGCAGCGTGCTGTCGAGCGTGCTGTTGAAGAAGCCGCTGTAGCGCGTCTTGGGCACGACGATGTCGCCGGGCTGCGGCTTCATCTCGTCGATGAGCTCGTAGTCCCAGCCGCCCTTGGCGAGGAAGCGGCCCTGCAGCTCGGGCCGCGCGCGCATGGTCTTGAGCGCGTTCGACTTGTGCCAGTTGGGCGAGCCGGGGCCGCCGGCCTCGACATAGCCGGCGTCCCAGCCGTTCTGCAGGAACACGACCAGCAGGCCGGCCGCGCGCGCCGCGGCGATGGCGCGCACGATGCCGGCGATGGTGCCCTGCGCACCCGAGATGTCGAAGCCGGCCGAATCGACGTAGCCGCCGAGCGAGGCATAGGCGTTCTGCATGTCGACCACGACGAGCG
>NZ_JBZAYE010000375.1:0-7353 GCF_058244205.1 Variovorax sp. 20P10.2.4 | reverse complement strand
TGCCGCACGTGGTAGGCCGCGCTCTCGCCGGTGGCCGCGACCAGCGCGCGCAGCACCGGCAGCACGATGCGGTCGAGCGATTGCGCGGCCGCGTAGAGCCCGTGCAGCCGCGCGATCTCCGAACCGAGCGCATAGCGGCCGTCGTCCTGGCGGCGGATCAGCCGTGCGTGCTCGAGCGAGGCCAGGAGGCGCAGCACCGTGCTCTTGTAGAGCTGCGTGCGCTCGGCGAACTGCGCGAGCGACAGCGCCTCGTCGCCGGGGCGGAAAGCGCCGAGCAGGCTCAAGGCGCGGTCGACCGCGGCCGCGCCTCCGGGCGCGGCATCGCGGTCGGACATCGATTCGGTCTGGGCTTTGCGGGGCATGGGCAGGGTGGGTGGCTTGACAGCGATGCCGGGGCCGGCGTCTAATTCTGTTCTGCAAAATATAGTTCTGTCAGATAGAACTGTCAAATTTCCGATGACAACTCCCGATGTGCTCATCAGCGAGGTCGGTCCGCGCGACGGCCTGCAATCGGTCGCGGCCACCATGCCGACGGACCACAAACTGCGCTGGATCGACGCGCTGCATGCCGCCGGCGTGCGCGAGATCGAGGTCGCCTCCTTCGTGCCCGCGAAGCTGCTGCCCCAGATGGCCGACGCGGCCGAGGTGGTGCGCCATGCGATCACCCTGCCCGGCCTCACCGTGATGGCGCTGGTGCCCAACCGCAAGGGCGCGCAGGCCGCGCTCGAGGCCGGCGTGCACAAGCTCACCATGCCGGTGTCGGCCAGCGTGGCGCATTCGCTGGCCAACGTGCGCAAGACGCCCACCGAGATGGTCGAGGAGGTGCGTGCCATCGCCGAGCTGCGGCGCGCGATCGCGCCGCAGGTGAAGCTCGAGGCCGGCATCTCCACCGCCTTCGGCTGCACCCTGCAGGGCCTGGTGCCCGAGGACGACGTGATCCGGCTCGCCGCCCAGTGCATCGAGGCCGGCGCCGACGAGTCGGGCCTGTCGGACACCGTGGGCTATGCCAATCCCGCCCAGGTGCGCCGGCTGTTCAAGCGGCTGCGCGCCGAGCTCGGCCGCCACGCCGGCGCGGCCCACATGCACAACACGCGCGGCCTCGGCATCGCCAACTGCCTCGCGGCCTGGGACGAGGGCGTGCGTACCTTCGACGCCTCGCTCGGCGGCCTCGGCGGCTGCCCCTACGCGCCCGGCGCCTCGGGCAACGCGGTCACCGAGGACCTGGTCTTCATGTTCGAGGCCATGGGCGTGCGCACCGGCATCGACATCGCCCAACTCATCGCGGCGCGCGCGCCGCTCATGGCCGGCCTGCCCGGCGAACCGGTCTACGGCATGACGCCCGAGGCCGGCCTGCCCAAGGGCTTCGTCCAGGAGAACACCGCCCATGGCTGATACGAATCCGCTGCCCTACGCCGGCGTGCGCGTGGTCGAGTTCACCCACATGGTGATGGGGCCCACCTGCGGCCTGATCCTGGCCGACCTCGGCGCCGAGGTCATCAAGGTCGAGCCGGTCGAGGGCGACAACACGCGCCGCCTGCTCGGCTCGGGCGCGGGCTTCTTCCCGACCTTCAACCGCAACAAGAAGAGCATCGCGCTCGACCTCAAGCAGCCCGAGGGCATCGAGGCCGCGCTGCGGCTGATCGCCACGGCCGACATCGTGAGCGAGAACTTCAAGCCCGGCACGATGAAGAAGCTGGGCCTCGACTACGACACGCTCAAGACCCTGCACCCGGGCCTGATCTACGTGAGCCACAAGGGCTTCCTGCCCGGTCCCTACGACCATCGCACCGCGCTCGACGAGGTGGTGCAGATGATGGGCGGCCTGGCCTACATGACCGGCCGCTCGGGCGATCCGCTGCGCGCGGGCACCAGCGTCAACGACATCATGGGCGGCATGTTCGGCGCCATCGGCGCGATGGCCGCGCTGCGCCAGCGCGAGCTCACGGGCAAGGGCTGCGAGGTGCAGTCGGCGCTGTTCGAGAACAACGTGTTCCTGGTGGCGCAGCACATGATGCAGTTCGCCGCCACCGGCAAGCCGGCCGACCCGATGCCCAGCCGCATCTCGGCCTGGGCGGTGTACGACGTGTTCACCGTCAAGGACGGCGAGCAGATCTTCCTCGCGGCCGTCAGCGACAAGCAGTGGGCCGTGTTCTGCCAGGCCTTCGGCCTCGAGGAACTGGCCACCGACCCGCGCCTGAAGACCAACAACGACCGCGTGCTGGCGCGCGAATGGATGATGCCGATCCTGCGCTCGCACCTCGCCGGGCGCAGCGCGGCCGAGCTCGCCGCGGTGTTCGAGCAGAACGAGCTGCCGTTCGCGCCCATCACCAAGCCGCAGGCGCTGTTCGACGACCCGCACCTCAACGCCACCGGCGGCCTCGCGCCGGTGCGCATGAACGACGGCCACATGGCCAAGGTGCCGCTGGCACCGTTCACCCTCGACGGCGTGCGGCCCGGCATCCGCCTGCAGCCGCCGCGCCTGGGCGAACACACCGTCGAGCTGCTGCGCGAAGCCGGCTACGACGACGCAGCGATCGAGGCGCTCCGGCGCCGCCACATCACCACAGGAGACTGATCCCATGACATCCATCCCACGGCGCGGCCTGCTGGCCGGCGCCGCGACCGCGTTCGCCTGCGCCCTGGCGCTCACCGCCTGGCCGGCCCATGCCGACACCGCCTGGCCCGACAAGCCGGTGCGCCTGGTCGTGCCCTACACGCCCGGCGGCGCCACCGACATCGTTTCGCGGCTGGTCGCGCAGAAGCTCGCCGAGGACACGAAGTGGAGCTTCATCGTCGACAACCGCGCGGGCGGCAACGGCAACATCGGCATCGACGTGGTCGCCAAGGCCAAGCCCGACGGCTACACCATCGGCATGGGCCAGACCGCGAACCTCGCGATCAACCCGACGCTGTTCCCGAAGATGCCCTACGACGCGCTGAAGGACGTGGTGCCGGTCTCGGTCGTCGCCGCGCAGCCCGTGGTGCTGGTGGTGCGCGCCGATTCGCCCTACCGCTCGCTGGCCGACTTCGTCGCCGCGGCCAAGGCCAGGCCCGGCGAGATCAAGCAGGCGCTGGCCGGCACCGGCACCCTGGGCCACATGGCCGGCGAGGTGCTCGCCAAGCGCGTGGGCTTCAAGGTGCTCAACGTGCCCTACAAGGGCGCGGCGCCGGCCATCACCGACCTGCTCGGCGGCCAGACCGACTGCATGTTCGCGACGCCGCAGGGCGCACTGTCGATGGTCAAGGCCGGCAAGCTGCGCGCGCTGGCCGTGACCTCGACCAAGCGGCTGCCGGTGATGCCCGACATCCCCACCGTGGCCGAGACCTACAAGGGCTTCGAGGCGGTCGACTGGAAGGCGGTGGTGGTGCCCGCGGGCACGCCGAGCGAGATCGTGAAGAAGCTCAATGCCGCGATCGACAAGGCGCTGGCCAAGCCCGCGACCATCGCGCAGCTGCAGGCCGAGGGCAGCATGCCGGTGGGCGGCAGCCCCGAGCAGGCGGCGCAGTACGTGCGCGCCGAACATGCGCGCTGGGGCGCGGCGGTGCGCGAGGCCGGGGTGCAGCCCGAATAGCCGGTCCCCGGGATGAGCCCGCGCGGCGCCGGGCTTCCCGCCGCCTCTATATAGTTCGGGCGCCATGGACCGCCTGAAGCAGCTCGAATCCTTCGTCTCGGTCGCCACGCGCGGCAGCCTCACCGCGGCCGCCAAGGCCGAGGGCGTGGCGCCCGCGATCATGGGGCGCCGGCTCGATGCGCTCGAGGAGCGCCTGGGCGTGAAGCTGCTGGTTCGCACCACGCGGCGCATCACGCTCACGCACGAGGGCAGCGCCTTCCTCGAGGACTGCCAGCGCCTGCTGGTGGAGTTCGCCAATGCCGAGGCCAGCGTGAGCGCGGGCGGCGTCAAGGCCAGCGGCCACCTGCGCGTGACCGCGCCCGCGGGCTTCGGCCGGCGCCACGTCGCGCCGCTGGTGCCCCGCTTCCATGCGCTGCATCCCGAGGTGACGATCTCGCTGAACCTCAGCGACCGCGTGGTCGACGTGGCCGGCGAGAGCTTCGACTGCGCGGTGCGCGTGGGCGACCTGCCCGATTCCTCGCTGGTCAGCGTGCGGCTGGCCGACAACCGGCGCCGCTGCGTGGCCACGCCCGAGTTCGTGCTGCGCCACGGCGCGCCGCGCCATCCGAACGAGCTGGCGCGCTTCGCCTGCCTCGCGCTCACCAGCGACGCCTCGCAGACGCGCGGCTGGGCCTTCCGCATTCCCGACGCCCAGGGCGGCCACGAGCTGATCCACCTGCGGCCCAGCGGCCCGCTCGACTGCTCCGACGGCCAGGTGCTGCACGACTGGTGCCTGGCCGGCCACGGCATCGCCTGGCGCAGCACCTGGGAGGTCGAGGCCGAGATCGACGCCGGGCTGCTGGTGCCGCTGCTCGACGAGTTCGCGGCACCGCCCAACGGCATCTACGCGGTGTTCGCGGGCGCCAAGCACCTGCCGCTGCGCGTGCGACTGTGGCTTGATTTCCTCAAAGACCAATACGGGCGGCCCGAATTCTGGGGTGGACGGACCTGAGCCGGGCGCGTGGCTGCACAATCTGTTTGCATTTGCAAACCCCACGCGCCCCGACGAAGAGAACGCCACGATGACCCTCGAAGCCATCCTCGCCTACCTGCATCTGCTGGCCATCCTCACGATGGTCGTCTTCATCGCCAGCGAGGCGGCGCTGTGCCGCGTCGAGTGGCTCAATGCCGCGGTGGTCGAGCGGCTCGCGCGCGTCGACATGGTCTACGGCATCGCCGCCGTGTCCGTGCTGCTGACCGGCATCGCGCGCACCCTCTGGGGCGTGAAGGGCACGGCCTGGTACTGGACCAACCCGCTGCTGCACCTGAAGCTGGGCCTGTTCATCGTGGTCGGCGTGCTGTCGATCTTCCCGACCCTGAACTACCTGCGCTGGCGCAAGGCGCTGCGCGCCAGCGGCACGCTGCCGTCGGAGGCCGAGGTGAAGAAGACGCGCAAGTTGGTGATGATCCAGGCCCACCTGATCGCCGTGATTCCACTGGCCGCTGTGTTCTTCGCGCGCGGCTTCGGCAGCAAGTAGCCGCATGGCGAGCGCCGGCATCCAGTTCCTGTTTGCCGGCACGATCTTCGGCAGCGCCTTTCTTCTCTTCCTCGTCCAGCCGCTGATCGCGAAGCAGATCCTGCCGTGGTTCGGCGGCTCGGCCGCCGTGTGGTCGATCTGCATGGTGTTCTTCCAGGTCGCGCTGCTCGCGGGCTATGCGTATTCGGACTGGATCTCACGCCACCTGCGCATGCGCGCGCAGGCGCTGCTCCATGTCGCGCTACTCCTCGCGAGCCTGGCCTTTTTGCCGATCGTGGCCGGCGCGCAGTGGAAGCCGGCCGGCGCCGAGGATCCGGCCTGGCGCATCCTGGGCCTGCTGGTGGGCACCATCGGCCTGCCGTATTTCCTGCTCTCGACCACCGGCCCGCTGGTGCAGTCCTGGGTGTCGCGCACGCCCTGGGGCGCGCGCGTGTACCGCTACTTCTCGCTGTCGAACCTCGCATCGCTGCTCTCGCTGCTGAGCTACCCGGTGCTGATCGAGCCGCGCAGCACGCTGATGCAGCAGGCCATCGGCTGGTCGTGGGGCTACGCGGGCTTCGTCGTGCTCTGCGCGGGCACCACGCTGTACATGGCGCGCCGCTGGAACCACGACCTGCCGGCCGTCGCCGCATCGACCGATGCGCCCGTCGCGTCGCCGCGCCGTATCGACCAGCTGCTGTGGCTCGCGCTGCCCGCGCTCGGCTCCTGGCTGCTGCTGGCCGTCACCAACCACATCACGCAGAACATCGCGGCCGTGCCCTTCCTCTGGGTGCTGCCGCTGTCGCTCTACCTGCTGACCTTCGTGCTGTGCTTCGAGAGCGACCGCTGGTACCGGCGCGGCCTGTTCGTGCCACTCGCGGCCGCGATGCTGGCGCTGTGCGCCTACCAGCTGCAGGACGGCGCCGGGCTCAAGATCCACACCGCGCTGACGATCCACGTGGCGGGCCTGTTCGTGCTGTGCATGTTCCTGCACGGCGAGACCGCGCGGCTGCGGCCCGGTCCCGCGCACCTCACGCGCTTCTACCTGATGCTGTCGCTGGGCGGCGCCATCGGCGGCGTGACGGTCGGGCTGGGCGCGCCCTACCTGCTGCCGGCCTACTACGAGCTCGGCATCGGGCTGGTGCTGGCGGCGCTGCTCGGCGCGCTGGTGCTGCGCGCGCGCTGGCTGCTGTGGGTGCCCGGCCTGGGGCTCGCGGCCTGCTGCGCCTGGCTGCTCTCGGAGCAGGTGCGCAGCGACCACGAGGGCCTGCGCACCCTGGGGCGCAATTTCTACGGCTCGATGCACACCTACGACGTGCGGCGCCAGGACCCGCCCGACTACGTGCGCCAGTTCGTCCACGGCTCGATCAAGCATGGCGAGCAGTTCCTCTCGCCCGAGCGCCGCCGCGAACCCACCACCTACTACGGCGCCACCTCGGGCATCGGTCGCGCCATCGAGGCGCTGCCGATCGGCGCGCGCCGCGTCGGGCTGATCGGGCTGGGCGCCGGCACGCTCGCGACCTACGGGCGCACGGGCGACGTCTACCGTTTCTACGAGATCAATCCCGAGGTGTTCGACATCGCGGACCGCGAATTCACCTTCCTGCGCGACAGCCGCGCGCAGATCGAGCGCGTGCTCGGCGACGCGCGGCTGGCGCTGGAGCGCGAGAGCGCGCAGGGCTTCGACGTGCTGGCGGTCGATGCCTTCTCGGGCGACTCGGTGCCGGTGCACCTGCTGACCGCGCAGGCCATGCAGGTCTATCTGCGGCATCTGCGGCCCGACGGCGTGGTGGCCTTCCACGTCACCAACCACTTCCTCGCGCTCGCGCCCGTGGTGGCCCGCATCGCGCAGTCGCAGGGGCTGCACGCGGTGCTGGTGAGCGACGACGCGGAGGATTCGGCCTGGCTGCACGCCACCGACTGGGTGCTGGTGGCGCGCGATCCGCAGGTGCTGGCGCGCGCACCGATCGCCGCGGCGGCCCAGCCGATCGCGGTCGACCCCACCGCGCGGCCCTGGACCGACGACTACAACAACCTGTTGGGCGTGCTCAAGTAACAAAGCCCGCACGAGGCGGGCTTTGTTTACAAAGGTTGCGGAGAAAAGCGGTCTCAGCCCTTGGCGGCGTCCGCTTCGCACTTCTTGACGAAGCTGTTCTTGGCGGCGCCGGCCAGCGCCTTGCCGTTCTTGTCGACCGCCTTGGCGGCGCAGGCGGGGGCGGCGGCGGCCTTGGCTTCCTTCTCGCACTTCTTGATCGAGCTGGCCTTGGCGGCGCCGGCCAGGGCCT
>NZ_JBZAYE010000374.1:0-7355 GCF_058244205.1 Variovorax sp. 20P10.2.4 | reverse complement strand
ACGAAGAGCGCGAGCGCTACTACGAAAACGATAGCAAGAAGCGGCCGTTCAACAAGCGCTTCGGCCGCAAGGAGCCGCCGCGCGAACCGATGCGCGGGCGCAGCCAGCCGCTGAGCCGGCCCGACATCGCGGTGCGCCTGCTGCTCGCCAACATGGCGCAGTGGGAGCCGCTGTCGCACGAGGTGCACCTGATGCTGTGCGAGCTGCCCGGGCCGCACGGCGCCCTGTTCACCTGGCTCGACAGCCAACTGCACGAGCACGGCGCCCAGCCGTGGGCCGCGCTGCGCGAAGGCATGCGCGGCCAGGAGTTCGAGGCGCTGGCCGACAAGCTGATGACGGCCTCGGAAGGCGGCGCCCCCGTCGATCCGGAAGCGAGCGAGAACGATCTGCTGGCCGAGGCCGCCCGCGAGCTGGGCAGCGTGCTCGATTTCATGCTCGACGACCGCCTCAAGTTCCAGCAGAGCGAGGCCATCGCGGCCGTCGGCAAGGATCCGAAGGCGCTCGAACGCTACAAGGCGCTCGAGGCGCGGCGGCTCGAATTGCGCACCCGCATGCGTCCCAAGACGGTGTAATTGCTTGAAATTTGCGCAAGACGCTATAATGTAGGGCTTCGCAACTGGCGAAATCGGCAAGAGCGACAGCAGCACCTCCGGACCGGCCCCTCGCGCAACGCACTCCACGGCAACCCCGCTGGAAAGGGCCAATAACCGCAAGGACTGCACACCAAATGATCGCCCGACATCTTGCCTATTGAGGATTTATTCCTCTTTTGCCCAATTGTTCCTGTCCGGCTGTGCCGGGCTGGCGGCGCTGTCTTCGCGGACCGCGCCCGTGTGATTTCGTGTGATCCCGCTTGTCCATTCTTGTTGTAACGAGGTCGTATGCCCAGTTCAAAGAAGCCTGCTCCTTCACCCGCCAAAAGCGCCGCCGCCAAGCCTGCAGCCGAAAAACCGTTGAAAGCAGCCGCTTTGCCGGCAACTAAGACGGGTGCAGCCGCGTCAAAGGCGGCAGCCGCAACGAAAGTGAAAACCGTGCCCACGAAATCGACGACCACCACCGACGACACCAAGAAGACAGCCGCCAAGACGGCTGCGGCAGGCGCTGCCGCCCCCGCCGCCAAGAAGGTCGGCCGCCCGCCCAAGGCCGCCAGCACCGCTGCCGCCGCGCCCGCCACCGGCGCCAAGCGTGGCCGCAAGCCCAAGGCCGACAAGGATGCGCCCGAGAGCGACGTCGACCTGTCGGACATCGAGGACGACCTGGCCGGTGACGAGCCGGTGGCGGCCGTGGCGACGACCGAAGAGAAGGTCAAGCCGCTGCGCATGAAGATCAGCAAGGCGAAGGAACGCGCCTTGATGAAGGAATTCGGCCTCGACGAAACCGTGCTGTCCGAGGAAGACCTCGCCAAGCGCCGCTCGCGCCTGAAGACCCTGATCACGCTGGGCAAGACCCGCGGCTACCTGACGCACGGCGAAATCTCCGACCACCTGCCCGACAAGCTGGTCGACGCCGAGACCATGGAAGTCGTGGTCACCATGCTCAACGACATGGGCGTGGCCGTCTACGAGCAGACCCCCGACGCCGAAACCCTGCTGCTGAACAACACCGCCCCCACCGCGACCACGGTGGAGGAAGCCGAGGAAGAAGCCGAGGCGGCTCTCTCCACGGTGGACAGCGAATTCGGCCGCACCACCGACCCGGTTCGCATGTACATGCGCGAAATGGGCACGGTCGAACTGCTGACCCGCGAAGGCGAAATCGAGATCGCCAAGCGCATCGAAGGCGGCCTGATGGCGATGATGGAGGCCATCTCGGCCTCCCCCGCCACCATCGCCGAGATCCTGCGCCTGGCCGCCGAGATCCGTGAAGGCAAGGTCGTCATCTCGACCATCGTCGACGGCTTCTCGAACCCGAACGAGGCCGACGACTACGTGGCCGAGGAAGACTTCGACGAATTCGACGAGGAAGACGACGACGACGGCAAGGGCGGCTCCAAGGCCCTGACCAAGAAGCTCGAGGAACTCAAGAACGAGGCCCTCTCGCGCTTCGACCGCATCGCCGAGATGTTCGAGAAGGTGCACAAGGTCTACGACAAGGAAGGCTACGGCACGCCCTCGTACACCAAGGCCCAGCAGTCCCTGTCGGACGAGCTGATGACCATCCGCTTCACCGCGCGCACCATCGAGCGCCTGTGCGACCTCGTGCGCACCCAGGTCGACGACGTGCGCAAGAAGGAACGCGAGCTGCGCCGCATCATCGTGGACAAGTGCGGCTTCCCGCAGGACGAGTTCATCCGCGACTTCAGCGGCTTCGACAAGAACGGCAACCGCATCGCCTCCAACCTGCTGAACCTCAAGTGGGTCGAGAAGCAGGCCGCCGCCGGCAAGCCCTGGAGCGCCGTGCTCGCGCGCAACATCCCGCCGGTGCAGGAACTGCAGCAGAAGCTGGCCGACATCCAGTCGCGCGTGGTGGTGCCGCTGACCGAGCTCAAGGACATCAACAAGCGCATGAACGAGGGCGAATCGTCCTCGCGCGATGCCAAGAAGGAAATGATCGAGGCCAATCTGCGCCTCGTGATCTCGATCGCCAAGAAGTACACCAACCGCGGCCTGCAGTTCCTCGACCTGATCCAGGAAGGCAACATCGGCCTGATGAAGGCGGTGGACAAGTTCGAATACCGCCGCGGCTACAAGTTCTCGACCTACGCCACGTGGTGGATCCGCCAGGCGATCACGCGCTCGATCGCCGACCAAGCGCGCACGATCCGCATCCCGGTGCACATGATCGAGACCATCAACAAGATGAACCGCATCTCGCGCCAGCACTTGCAGGAGTTCGGCTTCGAGCCCGACGCCGGCATCCTGGCCGCCAAGATGGAGATCCCGGAAGACAAGATCCGCAAGATCATGAAGATCGCGAAGGAGCCGATCTCGATGGAAACCCCCATCGGCGACGACGACGATTCGCACCTGGGCGACTTCATCGAGGACAGCAGCAACACGGCCCCGATCGAGGCCGCGATGCAGGCGGGCCTGCGCGACGTGGTCAAGGACATCCTCGACTCGCTGACGCCGCGCGAAGCCAAGGTGCTGCGCATGCGCTTCGGCATCGAGATGTCGACCGACCACACGCTGGAAGAAGTCGGCAAGCAGTTCGACGTGACGCGCGAGCGCATCCGCCAGATCGAGGCGAAGGCCCTGCGCAAGCTCAAGCATCCGTCGCGTTCGGACAAGCTGCGCAGCTTTATTGATACGCTCTGAGCCGGTCTCCCGGTATTTCCCCGACAAGGAGGCGCCCGCAAGGGCGCTTTCTTTTTTGGGCCCCTCTGCGACAGATGCAAAGATAAGAAGAATGGAGCAATCCTCATCATGAATCCCGATGCAGACAAACTCTGGCAAGCCCCGCGCTGGGCGCTGGCCGTGCTGCTCGCGGTGCTCGGCATGCTCGGGCCCTTCTCCATCGACACCTACATCCCCGCCTTCTCGGGCATCGCGCGCTCGATCGGCGCGACGCCGGCCGAGATGCAGCAGACGCTCTCGGCCTACCTGTTCGGCTTCGCGTTCATGAACCTGTTCCATGGCGCGCTGTCCGACAGCTTCGGGCGCCGGCCGGTGGTGCTGTGGGGGCTCGCGGTGTTCACGCTGGCCTCGCTGGGCTGCGCGCTGTCGCAGACGATCACGCAGCTGGTGCTGTTCCGCGGCCTGCAGGGCCTGTCGACCGGCGCGGGCATCGTGGTCTCGCGCGCGGTGATCCGCGACATGTTCCCGCCCGCCGAGGCCCAGCGCGTGATGAGCCAGGTCACGATCTACTTCGGCGTGGCGCCCGCCATCGCGCCGATCGTCGGCGGCTTCCTGTTCGTGCACGCGGGCTGGCACGCGGTGTTCTGGTTCCTGGTGGCCGTGGGCGTGGTGCTGTTCGCCGCCAACTACAAGCTGCTGCCCGAGACGCTGCATCCCTCGCACCGCCAGTCCTTCCACGTGCGCCACCTGCTGCGCGGCTACTGGGACCTGTGCTCCGACCCGCGCTTCCTGCTGCTGGCCTTCGCCAGCGGCGTGCCCTTCAACGGCATGTTCCTCTACGTGCTGGCGGCGCCGGCCTTCCTCGGCGACCACCTCGCGCTGCAGCCGCAGCAGTTCTTCTGGTTCTTCCTGCTGACCATCGGCGGCATCATGCTCGGCGCGCGCGCCAGCGGACGCATGGCCGGCAAGGTGGCGCCCAAGCGCCAGATCCGCGACGGCTTCCTGATCATGCTGGTCACCTCGGTGGTCAACGTGGTCGCCAACACCTTCTTCCAGGCCCACGTGGCCTGGGCGCTGTGGCCGCTCGCGGTGTTCGCCTTCGGCTGGGCGCTGATGGTGCCGGTGGTCACGCTGCTGGTGCTCGACCTGCATCCCGAACGCCGCGGCATGGCCTCCTCGCTGCAGGCGGTGATCGGCTCCACCGCCAACGGCATCGTGGCCGGCGCGGTGGCGCCGCTGGTGATGCATTCCACGCTGGCGCTCGCGCTGACCTCGACCCTGATGCTGGCCATCGGCCTGGTGGCCTGGGTCTGGCTGCACGGCCGCTGGCCCGACATCGGACGGCGCGTCGCCCACGAGGGCTGAAGCGGCGGCAGGCGAACGAACAAGAACAACACAGAGACACTCTTCGATCCGCATGTCCTCCGCCAACAAGCTCCTCGTCTATCTGCGCGCCTGGCTGCCGGGCCGCACCACCGTCGATGCGCGCGAGCGCCTGCGCGCCATGGGCGGCGCGGCGCTCGGGCTGCTGATCACCGCGCTGATCTGCCGCTGGATCGCGCAGACCCTCGGCGGCAATGCCGTGTGGCTGATCGCGCCGCTGGGCGCCAGCGCGGTGCTGGTGTTCGCGGTGCCGGCCAGCCCGCTCGCGCAGCCCTGGTCGGTGGTGGGCGGCAACACGCTGTCGGCCATCGTGGGCATCGCCAGCGTCAACTGGATTCCCGACCCGGCCGTGGCCGCCGCGGTCGCGGTCGGCGGCGCCATCGGCCTGATGTTCGTCGCGCGCTGCCTGCATCCACCGGGCGGCGCCGCGGCGCTGCTCGCGGTGCTCACGCACACCACGCACCTGTCGTCGGCCTTCTTCCCCTTTTTCGTCAACTCGCTGCTGCTGGTGCTGGCGGGCGCGGCCTACAACAGCTTCACCGGCCGGCGCTATCCGCACGTGCAGGTGGCGCAGCCGCCGCGCGCCGACGCGCGGTTCAGCCAGGCCGACATCGATGCCGTGCTGGCGCGCTACAACCAGGTGCTCGACATCAGCCGCGACGACCTCGAGTCGCTGATCCAGCAGACCGAGCTCGAGAGCTACAAGCGGCGGCTCGGCACGCTGCACTGCGACGACATCATGTCGCGCACGCCGATCACGGTGGAGTTCGGCACGCCGCTGCAGGAGGCCTGGGCGCTGATGCACGAGCGCCGCATCAAGGCGCTGCCGGTGGTCGACCGCACGCGCCGCGTGGTGGGCATCGTCACGCAGGCCGACTTCTTCCGCCAGCTCGACCTGGCGCATCACGAAGGCATCGCGGGCCGGCTGCGCGACTTCATCCGCGCCACCCGCACCGTGGTGTCGAACAAGCCCGAGGTGGTGGGCCAGATCATGACGCGCCAGGTGCGCGTGGCCAGCGCCGACCGCCCCGTGGTCGAGCTGGTGCCGCTGTTCTCCGAGGGCGGCCACCACCACATCCCGATCATCGACGCCGAGAAGCGCCTGGCCGGCATGATCACCCAGTCGGATTTCGTGCGCGCTCTCTACAGCGCGGTGCGGCCCGGGAGCTGACTCCCTTTTTCTTCAAGGAGGCATGCGCATGGCCTGGATCGTGTTGTTCTTCGCCGGCCTGCTCGAGGTGGGCTGGGCCATCGGCCTCAAGTACACCGAGGGCTTCAGCCGCTTCTGGCCCTCGGTCGGCACCATCGCGTCGATGGCGCTCAGCGTGGTGCTGCTCGGCTGGGCGATGCGCACCTTGCCGGTGGGCACGGCCTACGCGGTGTGGACCGGCATCGGCGCGGTCGGCACCGTGGTGCTGGGCATCGTGCTGTTCCAGGAGCCCTCGAATGCCGCGCGGCTGGTCTGCGTCGGGCTGATCGTCGCGGGCATCCTGGGCCTGAAGCTCACGAGCGCGCACTGAGCGCCCGCGCGCTCACTCCAGCACCACGTTGGCCTTCTTCACCAGCGCCGCGTAGCGCGCCGCCTCGCTGCGGAAATAGGCCGCGGCCTGCTCGGGCGTGGTGGGCTTGATGAGGTTGCCCTGCTTGTCCATGGCCTCGCGCACCTCGGCGCTCGCGAAGGCCGCGGCCACGGCGTCGTGCACGCGCTGCACCTCGGCCGCCTGCATCTTCGCGGGCCCGATCACCGCGAACCAGCCCTCGACCACGTAGTTCGGCAGCCCCTGCTCGGCGATGGTCGGCATCTCGGGCGCGGCCGGCGAGCGCGCCGGGCCGCACAGGCCGATGGCGCGCAGCGCGCCGCTCTTCAGGTGCGGCTGCACGGCCGGCAGCGCGACCACGCCCATCTCGACCTGGCCCGCGATCATGTCGGTGACCATCGGGCCCGTGCCCTTGTACGGAATGTGCCGCGCCTTCACGCCGGCTTCGTCCATGAACATCTCGCCGGCCAGGTGGATGATGGTGCCGTTGCCCGAGGAAGCGTAGTTGTAGCCCTCGGGCTTGGCGCGCAGCAGCGCCACCAGCTCCTTCACGTTCTTCGCCGGCAGCTTCGGGTTCACCGCCAGCACCAGCGGCGTGGCGCCCACCACGCTGATCGGCGTCACGTCGACGATCGGGTCGAAGGGCATCTTCCTGAACACCGCCGGATTGATGACGTGGTTGTTCGACACCATGCCCAAGGTGAAGCCGTCGGGCACGGCCTTGACCACGGTCGAGGTGCCCGTGATGCCGCCCGCGCCCGGCTGGTTCTCGACCACCACCGGCTGGCCGAAGGCCTTGCCGAGCGCGACCGTGGCGGCGCGCACGATGGCGTCCACGCCCGAGCCCGCGCTGATCGGCAGGATGAAGCGCACGGGCCGGTCGCCCTGTGCCCAGGCGGGCCAGGCAGCCAGCGCGGCCGCGCCGGCACCCAGGCCCAGCAGCGCGCGGCGGTTGATGAAGGAAGGCAGTGGGTTGCGCATCGTCTTGTCTCTCGTTGTAGTGGGGAAGAAAAAACCGGCCTAGGCCACGGCCGCGTCGTCGAGCAGCGCCTGCATCTGCGCCTCGCCATAGCCGAGCTCGGCCAGCAGCTCGCGCGTGTGCTGGCCCAGCGTCGGCGGATCGAGGCGCACGCCCAGGCGCTCGCCGCCCAGCGTGATCGGGAACAGCGTGGTCTGCGCGGTCTGGCCCGCGCGCTCG